>JASFUT010000005.1:0-28606 GCA_050050175.1 Chromatiales bacterium | reverse complement strand
CGCCCAGCAAGGCGGGGGTGAGGGCGGCGGCGGTGCCGAGGGTGGCGCCGAGTCCAAGGAAGCGGGCGACGACGTGGTCGACGCCGAGTTCGAAGAGGTGAAGGACGACAAGAAGTAATCGAGCCGCCAGCTTCCGGCTCACGGCGGTCAGCCGTTTGACGTGCAGGTGCCCGGGCGCCTGCACGTCGGTTCGTTTCGGGCCGCAGGAAGCCGGGCGCTGAGCCGGGGGAGTCAGATCGGTAGCCGAACATGTCCAAACGCGATTACTACGAAGTCCTGGGGGTCAGCAAGAACGCCAGCGAGGCCGAGATAAAGAAGGCCTTCAAGCGCCTGGCGATGAAGTACCACCCGGATCGAAACCCCGACGACCAGGAGGCGCTGGACCGGTTCAAGGAGGGTCGCGAGGCCTACGAGGTCCTGGGCGATGCCCAGAAGCGGGCGGCCTACGACCAGTTCGGGCACGCGGGCGTGGACCCGTCCATGGGAGGCGGCGCGGGCTTCGGCGGGGGCTTCGGGGGCGCGTCCTTCAGCGACATCTTCGGCGACGTGTTCGGCGACATCTTCGGCGGCGGGCGAGGCCCCGGGGGGCGGGCCAACCGGGGAGCGGACCTGCGCTACAACCTGGAGCTGAGTCTGGAGGAGGCGGTCGCAGGCACCACGGTCAAGGTCCGGGTGCCGACCCTGACGGAGTGCTCCGCGTGCGACGGGAGCGGTGCCAAGAGTGGCACCCAGCCGCGCACCTGCCCGACCTGCGGGGGCATGGGGCAGGTCAGGATGCAGCAGGGCTTCTTCTCGGTACAGCAGACGTGCCCGCGCTGCCGGGGGCAGGGCAGCGTCATCGAGGACCCCTGCCCGTCGTGCAACGGGCAGGGACGGGTGGAGGAGCAGAAGACCCTGTCGGTCAAGATTCCCCCCGGCGTCGACACCGGCGACCGGATAAGGCTGGCCGGTGAGGGCGAGGCCGGGGTCCAGGGCGGCACTCCGGGCGATCTCTACGTCCAGGTCAACATCAAGCCCCACGAGATCTTCGTGCGCGAAGACAACAACCTCCTTTGCGAGGTGCCCATCGCGTTCGTCGCAGCGGCGCTCGGCGGAGAGCTGGAGGTCCCGACCCTGGACGGCAAGGTGGTGTTGAAGATCCCCGAGGGAACTCAGACGGGCAAGCTGTTCCGACTGCGCGGCAAGGGCATCAAGCCCGTTCGGGGCGGTCCGACGGGCGACCTGCTGTGCCGTGTCGTGGTCGAGACCCCGGTCCACCTCACCGCCGAGCAGCGCGAGCTGCTGGAGACCTTCGAGGAGACGATGAAGAAGGGTGGCAAGAAGCACAGCCCGCACTCCTCGTCCTGGCTCGACGGCGTGAAGCGGTTCTTCGAGGGGATGGGCTTCTAGCCCGCTCGCTCACCGCGTATCGCTCGAAGGTACATGGTGCTGCGGCTAGTGATGAAGCTCGAGGCTTAAGCGATGATCAGAGTGGCTGTGGTGGGCGTCGGCGGGCGCATGGGCAAGACACTGGTCCAGGCGCTCGGGAGCGCCGAGGGCATGGGGCTCTCGGCAGCCACGGAGCACGCCGGGAGCAGCCTGATCGGGGCGGATGCCGGCGAGATCGCGGGTGTCGGGCGCCTCGGCGTCCCGGTGGGCGACAGCCTGGAGCGGCTGGCGCGCGACTTCGACGTGGCGATCGACTTCACCCGACCCGAGGCCACCCTGGCACACCTGGAGGCCTGCCGGGCGGCCGGGCGCCGGATGGTGATCGGCACCACCGGCCTCGACGAGGTGCAGAAGGCGGCGGTGGCCGAGGCGGCGCAGGACATCGGCATCGTCTTCGCCCCCAACATGAGCGTGGGGGTCAATCTCTGCTTCAAGCTCCTCGATCTGGCCGCCCGGGTGATGGGTGACGAGGCGGACATCGAGATCATCGAGGCCCACCATCGGCACAAGGTCGACGCCCCGTCGGGCACGGCCCTGCGCATGGGGGAGGTGATCGCCGGGGCGCTGGATCGCGATCTGGACGAGGTCGCGGTCTACGGCCGGGAGGGTCGGACCGGCGAGAGGGACCGCCGGACGATTGGCTTCGAGACGATTCGTGCGGGAGACGTCGTAGGGGAGCACACGGTATGGCTCGCCGCCGAGGGCGAGCGCGTGGAGATCGCCCACAAGGCCTCCAGTCGGATGACCTTCGCCCGCGGGGCTGTGCGTGCGGCCGGCTGGATCATGGGCGTCGACCGCGGCCTGTTCGACATGCAGGACGTCCTGGGACTGCGCTGAGCGGTGCGGACCCGGGCCGGCAGAGGCGCCGTCTTCGCCGCCGCCGGGATATTGGGCCTGGCGGTCGCCCTCGCCCCGGGCTGCGGCGGACCGGTCCCGAGTGCCGAAGAGGAGATCCGCGCACTGATCGGCGAGGCCGAGCTGGCGGCCGAGGACAGGGATCTGTCCGCCCTCGGTGAGATGGTCTCCCCCGCCTACCGGGATGCCGCACGGCGGGACCGCCGCGAGCTGGTACGCCTGGTCGCGCTCTATCTCCTGCGCAACGAGTCGATTCACCTGCTGGTCCGCGTCCGTGACATCCGCGTCGACCCGGCCGGGCGTGGCGAGGCGGAGCTGTATCTGGCGGCGGCCGGCCGCCCCATTTCCGACCTGGAGGCGCTTGTCCCCCTGCGCGCCGATCTCTACCGGGTGGACCTGGTGCTGCGCAGGGGAGAGGACGACGCCTGGCAGGTGACCGGCGCGCGGTGGGAGCGGGCCGATCGGCGCCGCATCATCGAGGAGCTGCTGGAATAGCGGCTCCGGGCGCCGCCGCATCCCGGGCGGCCGCGTCGCGCAGATCGGCGTCCGAGATCGCTTCGCCGGCGAGGGCGGCGAGCGCGAGGGCGCGCTGCTGCGCCGCGCATCGGCACGTCGCCTGCTCCATCTGCTCGAAATGCCATCGCACGGCGGACTTGAGCATGGCACGAACTCGCACGCTGACCTCGGTCTCCGGGGCCGTCGTCGACTTCAGGGCCTCCGCGACCCCTAGGAGGGCGGCCCGGGCCGCTTGGGCGCAGTCGGAGCCCCCGGGCGGGTAGGCCGCGTCGGCGAAGCCCCTGACCGCCTCGCACAGGACCCTGCGCGGACCGGGGGCGCAGCGCACGACGAAGGTCTTGCGCGCCACTGCCGCTCAGCTGCGCCCGTATACGGGAACGGCCGCGCCGGTGACGCATCGGGCGGCGTCGGACGCGAGAAACAGGATCACGTCCGCCAGCGCGGACGTGGGCACCCAGGTCGCGTGATCCGCGTCCGGCATGGCCTGGCGGTTCTGCGGCGTATCGACGGTGCCCGGCAGGATGCAGTTGACGTTGATGCCCGCGTGCTTGTGCTCGGCGGCCAGGGTCTCGGTCAGGGTGATGACGGCGGCCTTGGAAGCGCAGTACGGCCCCATCCGGGCCTTGCCCTGCAGCGCCGCTCTGGCCGCGACGTTGACGATCCGCCCGGCCCCGCGCTGGAGCATCTGCGGGACCAGGGCGCGGCAGGTGTGGAACACGGATCGGGCGTTCAGATCGAGCATGTGGTCCCAGTCGCCGTCCTTCGTTTCGTGCAGCATGGGGCCCATGAAGAACCCCCCGGCGACGTTCAGCAGCACGTCGGCACCGCCGTGCTCGCGGGCCACGCGCCCGGCGAGGGCCGCGACGGAGTCGGCATCGAGCAGATCCGTCGGGACCAGGAGAGGGGTTTTTGCCTCCGGCAGGGCGGCGGCGGTCTCCTCCAGGCCTGCCTGATTGTGATCGACCAGCACCAGCGTCGCGCCCTGCCTCGAGAAGGCCTCCGCCACAGCCCGGCCCACGTTCCCCGCGGCGCCGGTCACCACGACGTTCTTCCCGGAAAGATCGCTCATGAGCTTCTCCTGGGGTTTTTGGAACTTGCGCAAGGGTAACGGATCTCACCTGCCGGGAAAACGCGCACCGCGGCGGGTCTTGACCGGGCCGTGCCCGCCGGGATGACCGGTTCACGGATGCGGGATAGTATGGGAGGCTGCCGTCGCGAGGCCCGGGCGAGCTGGCCGCGCGGACGGCGGCGGGATCGAATAGGGGATGAGCGCGTGCGTCTGCTTAAGCTTGTGGCTCTGGTGGCGATCATGATCCTCGGGGCGTCTTTTGCCGTGCTGAACGCCGAGCGGGTGGCGGTGGACTACTACTTCGGTGTTGCCCAGGCCCCGCTGTCGCTGATGCTGGTGCTGTCCGTAACCGCCGGGGCGCTCCTGGGAATACTGGTGAGCCTGGGGGCGGTGCTGCGGCTCAGGGGGGAGAACGCGGAGCTCAGACGCAAGGCCCGGCTGGCGTCCGAGGAGCTCAACAACCTGCGCTCGCTGCCCATCAAGGACCAGTGATTGCGATGAGCGAATGGCTGCTGTTGCTGCTGCCCGTGGCCGCGGCCTCGGGATGGGTCGCCGCGAGACGCAGCGCGGGCAAGACCGGCGAGACGTGCGGCGGGGACCCCAGCGCCGCCTATTTCCGCGGGCTCAACTTCCTGCTCAACGAGCAGCCCGACAAGGCCATCGACGTCTTCATCCAGATGCTGGAGGTGGACAGCGACACGGTCGAGACCCACCTGGCGCTGGGGAACCTGTTCCGCCGGCGGGGCGAGGTGGACCGCGCCATCCGCATCCACCAGAACCTGATCGCCCGACCCACGCTGAGCCGCGACCAGCGGGCGCAGGCGCTTCTGGAGCTGGGCCAGGACTACATGCGGGCCGGCCTGTTCGACCGGGCCGAGAGCCTGTTCAACGAGCTCGTCGAGATGGGGCTGTTTCGGGAGCAGGCCCTGCGCAACCTCAAGACGATCTACCAGCAGGAGAAGGACTGGGACAAATGCCTGTCTGTGAGCCGGCAGCTGCAGGCCGAGACCGGAGAGGTCTTGAACACGGCGTGCGCCCACTACTACTGCGAGCTCGCGGAGGAGGCGCGGTCGGCCAACCGCATGGAGGATGCCTTCGCCTATCTGCGGCAGGCCCAGAGCGCCGACCGCGAGTGCGTCCGGGCGACCATTCTGCAGGCCGACATGGAGGCGGCCCAGGGAGACTGCCGAGTTGCGATCCGCACCTACAAGCGAGTGGAGGAGCAGGACCCGAGCTACATGGCGGAGATTCTGCCCCGGCTGGCGGAATGCCACCGCCGCATGGGTGCGCGGGGCGAATGGGTGAGCTACCTGCGCGGCCTGTTCGCGAAGACCAAGGACACCGCGACCATGCTCGCCCTTGCCGAGGCCCTGCACGAGGAGGAGGGCACGACCGCCACCACCGAGTTCGTGACCGCGCACCTGCGCTCCTCCCCCAGCCTGGAGGGTCTCAGCCGGCTGATCGCGCTGCACTCCGACGCGAGCAGCGGCGGCGGGGACATCCTGCCGATCCTGCGCGAGCTGGTCTCCAGGCTGCTGGCCAATCGGCCCGCCTATCAGTGCCAGCGCTGCGGATTCTCGGCCAAGACCCTGCACTGGCAGTGCCCGGGCTGCAAGACCTGGGGCAGCGTCCGGCCCGTCAGCGGGCTGAACTGCGAGATGCGTTGAAGACCGACCGCCGATGAGCTCCGACCCCATGGCGCCCCGGATCATCGTCGCGCTCGACTATCCGTCGGCGGAGCCGGCCTGGACCCTCGCCGAGTCCCTGGACCCGAAGAGCTGCCGCCTCAAGGTGGGCAAGGAGCTGTTCACCCGCGCGGGTCCCCGCTTTGTGGACCGCCTGGTCGCCCGCGGCTTCGACGTCTTCCTCGACCTCAAGTACCACGACATCCCCAATACGGTTGCGGCCGCCTGCGCTGCGGCGGCCGATCTGGGCGTGTGGATGGTCAATCTGCACGCCTCGGGCGGCCGGCGCATGATGGAGGCGGCCCGGGAGCGGCTCGACGCCATGGCCCCGCGTCCCCTGCTGACGGCGGTGACCCTGCTCACCAGTCTCGGCCCGGAGGATCTGGCCGAGATCGGCTACTCAGGCACCCCGCGGGACAACGTGCTCCGCTTGGCGCGGCTTGCCAGGAGCTCCGGTGCGGACGGCGTGGTGTGCTCCCCGCTTGAGGTCGCCGACGTGCGGGCAGCGGCCGGCGCGCCTTTCGCGCTCGTCACCCCGGGTGTCCGGCCTGCCGGCGCGGACCGCGGGGATCAGAGGCGGGTGATGACGCCCTCCGAAGCGCTGGGCGCCGGTGCCGACTACCTGGTGATCGGACGGCCGGTCACCGCCGCGCCCGACCCGCTGGCGAGTCTCCGGGCGATCCGCGCCCAGATTGCGGACGCCGTCAATTGACAAGCTCCGACCCCTGCATTTAGGCTCCATAGGGCGCCCGGAGGGGCGCTGCGCCCGGGAAGGGCGCGCAGCCGGCGGTAGCCGGCGTCTTTCTGGAACCCAAGACGAAAGGAGAACGGACATGGTCGTTCGCAAACGGACTTTTCTGGCATTGCTGCTTTGGGCAACCGCAGGTCTGGCTTCTGCCGGCCCGGTGAACGTCAACACCGCGGATGCCGAGACACTGGCCCGGGAGCTCGACGGTGTGGGCGCCGCCCGGGCCCAGGCGATCGTGGCGTACCGGGAGGCCCACGGGCCGTTCGGGTCCGCAGAGGATCTGGTCAAGGTGAGGGGGATCGGCGAGGCGACGCTCGCCAACAACCGGGAGAACATCCTCCTCGGTGACTGAGACCCTGATCCGGCAATTGGACGGATTTCGCGGGTGCCGCCGGCACCCGCTTTTTTCGGCACGGCGGCATCGTGTCCACCGACGGAAGCGACGAGATGGCGGAGAACGTAATCTGGCACACCGAGAGCGTCACCCGGCCCGAGCGCGAGCAGCGCTACGGTCACCGCAGCTTCGCCTTGTGGTTCACGGGGCTGTCGGGAGCCGGCAAGTCCACTGTCGCCCAGGCGGTTCAGAAGCAGCTGTTCGAGCGCGAGTGCCACGCCTACGTGCTGGACGGCGACAATGTCCGGCACGGCCTGTGCGGCGACCTGGGATTCAGCGTGGAGGATCGGCACGAGAACATCCGCCGTATCGGCGAGATGGTCAAGCTCTTCGTCGACGCAGGCGTCATAGCGGTCAGCGCGTTCATCTCTCCGCTGCGGCAGGACCGCGACCGTGCCCGGTCCCTCATGGGCGACGGCGACTTCATCGAGGTCTACTGCAATTGCTCGATCAACGTCTGCGAGCAGCGCGACGTCAAGGGTCTCTACAAGAAGGCCCGGGCGGGCATCATCAAGGAATTCACGGGGATCAGCTCGCCCTACGAGCCGCCGGAGCGCCCGGAGATCGTCCTGGAGACCGATTGTCAGTCGCTCGACGAATCCGTCCAGCAGGTGCTCGACTATCTCGAGTCGCGGGGCCTGATCCCGGCGTTTGGCGAGCGGGAGGAGCGCGACACGCTGTCCGCCGACCTGCGCAGCTCGGGCGCCACCGCCTAGCGCCTGCTCCCCAGCCACGGGGGACGCTTTCGTCCGACCGCCTCCCCCGACGCCGTCCGGTCGGCCCGCTGCAACATCCCCCGAGCCCCGCGGAGCCCCCATGAGCAACCCCCGCCATTCCCTCGTCTGGATGGGAATCTACCTGGCGGTGGTCGCAGTGATCTGCGCCCTGCTGTTCGCCCCCCTGCGCGACGCCTTTCTCGCGAACTGGGCGTTCAACGGGCTCATTCTCGGTGTGCTGCTGGTGGGTGTGGCGATCAATATCCGTCAGGTCGCGGTGCTCGACACCGAGATCCGATGGATCAAGCTCTTCCGCACCGGCGAGGCCGGTCTGTCGGTGGCCGAGGAGCCGCGGCTGCTCAAGCCCCTGGCCAAGCACCTGTCCGGCCGGCGCAAGGATCGCTTCAGGCTGTCGGCGCTCTCCCTGCGCACCGTGCTCGACGGCATACGGCAGCGGCTCGATGAATCCCGGGAGATCTCGCGCTACATCATCGGCACCCTGATCTTCCTGGGTCTGCTCGGCACCTTCTGGGGGCTGCTCGGCACCATAGCCGCGGTGGGACAGGTGATCGCCGGGCTGGAGATGGGGACGCGGGACTTCGGCGCGGTGTTCCTGGACCTGAAGGCCGGCCTCCAGCGCCCCCTTGCAGGCATGGGAACGGCGTTCAGCTCGTCCCTGTTCGGTCTCGGCGGCTCTCTGGTGCTCGGATTCGTCGACATCCAGGCGGGCCATGCCCAGAACCGGTTCTTCAATGGCCTGGAGGAGTGGCTCTCCGGCGTGACCCAGCTGGTGGAGGAGACCGGCGCCCCCGGGGCCGCCCGGGAGCTGCTCGATGCCGGGCCGGTGCGGGACGACTCCCTTGCGGTGCTCATCGGGGAGATCCGGGCGGAGCGGCGCCTGCTGCTCGAGCTGATCGAGGAGCGCGGCCGCAGCGCCGAGGCCACCGGAGACGATCCGGCGCCGCCGGCCCGGGACTGACCAACCATGCTGGCCGGCGCGCGCCGAAGGCGGGGTCAGGTCGATGTCTGGCCGGGGTATGTGGACGCCCTCGCCGCGCTCCTGATCCTGGTCATCTTCGTCCTGCTGATCTTCACGCTCGCGCAGTTCATGCTCTCGGAGATGCTCTCCAGTCAGGAGAGCGAGCTCGAGGTCCTGCACGATCGGATCGACGAGCTGACCGAGCTGCTGGGCCTGGAGCAGGAGCGAAGCGCCGGCCTGCAGCGCGACCTGTCCCGGCTTTCGGGTCTGATCACCACCCTGACCGAAGAGAAGTTCGACCTCTCCGCCCAGGTGGACCGCCTGGAGTCCCGGGCCTCGGACGATCGGGCCCGGCTCCAGGGCCAGCTGATGACCATGGCCAGTCTCCAGGAGGACATCGACGCCCTGCGGCGACTGCGCGAAGAGCTGGAGGCACGCGTTGGAGCGCTCGCAGGCTCCCTGGAGGAGACCGAGAGCGCTCTGGGCGTCGAACGGGACCGCTCCAGGGCCCTGGAGGCCCGGCTGTCCGACGCCCAGGAGCGCACCCTGCTGGCCCAGCAGGAGATCGAGCGACGGGACATCCGCATCCAGGCCCTGTCCGCGCTGGTCGGTGAGCGCGAGGAGGCCCTCGAGGAGCAGCGCCGGCTCCGGGCGGACGATCAGGCGGAGCTCGCCCTGCTCAACCGTCGAATCGGCGACCTGAAGGCGCAGCTCGAGGACATCAGCCGGGCCCTGGCGGTGGCGGAAGAGGCCCGGGACGCCAAGCAGGCCGAGCTCGAAGACCTGGGAAAGCGACTCAATCGGGTCCTTGCCGAGCGGGTCAACCGCCTGGAGCGCTACCGCTCCGAGTTCTTCGGCAGGCTCCGGGAGCTGCTGGGGGACAACCCCTCCGTCCGCGTCGTCGGCGACCGCTTCGTGTTCCAGTCCGAGCTGCTGTTCGAGTCCGGCTCCGCGCAGCTCGGCCCGGCCGGGCGCAGGGAGCTGGCCAAGCTGGCGGACACGCTCAGCGGTCTCGCCCGGCGCATTCCGGCGGACATCGACTGGATCCTCAGGATCGACGGGCACACGGACCGCGTCCCCATCCGTACCGCCGAGTTCGCCTCAAACTGGGAGCTTTCGACGGCCCGGGCCGTCTCCGTCGTGCGATTTCTCGCGGGGCAGGGCATTCCGGAGCGCCGGCTGGCGGCCGCGGGCTTCGGCGAGTTCCACCCCATGGACCCGGCGGATACCCCCGAGGCCTACAGACGCAATCGCCGGATCGAGATCAAGCTGACGTCCCAGTAGCCCCCTTTCCGCGGTGCGGGCGGGGGCGATCCTATTCTGCGGATTCGCCAAGGCGCAGGACGGTGGCGCCCGGGATATACCTGAAGCGCTCGGGGGTGCAGGTCAGAATGACCAGCTGTGCGGCCTGGCCAGCCCGGGCCAGGGCGGGGCCCATGCCACGCAGGCGTTCCGGATCCGAGTACCCCAGCGCATCGTCAAGAATCAGCGGAACGCCTTCCTCGCCCGCCACGGTCATCGCCACCGCCAGTCGTGCCAGGATACCCAGCTGCTCCTGCGTGCCCTTGCTCAGACCGTCGAACGGGATGGTGTGGCCGTCGAGGGTCCGGGACAGAATGCCGAGGCCCTCGTCCAGGCCGACCTGAAAGCTGGTGTCGAACAGGATGCGCCCGAGAGACTCGATGCGCTCGGTCAGCGGACGCACGTAGGCGCTGCGCGCGGCGTCGCGCTGGGCCTTCAGGGTCTCGAACAGGAGCCTCACTGCGGCGGCCTGCCGGCGCAGCCGGTCCAGCTCCTCGCGATGATGCTCGGCGCGGGCCCGGGCCTGCTCCAGGCGCTCGTAGAGCCCCGCCTCCTGCTGCTGCTCCAGCCGGGCCCGGACCGCCACCCGCCGGGTCTCGTTGTCGCGGCCCCCCCGCTCGTTGTCGGCGAGAGCGGCGCGCGCCGCCTGGCGCAGGGCCTCGGCCCGCTCGGGGTTCAGCCCCGCCAGGCGCTCGTGGAGGCGTCGGTGCTCGGCGGCGACGGCGGCCTGGGCCAGGCGCGCAGACTCGAGAGCGCGGGTCAGGGCTTCGTCGGCGGCGTCGCGCCTGTGCGCGTCGAGGCGTTCGGCGAGGGCTCCGGACCGGGTCTCGGCCTCGCGGACATCCTCGAGGGCCCGCCGAAGCCCGGCGTCCAGGAGGTCGCGCTCGCGCTCTGCCGCGCCCCGGGCGGCCGTGGCCGCCTCCAGCGTGTCCCGGGCGCCGGCCCGGGCCTCTTCGGCGTTGCCGAGGCGCCGGTCGGCCTCCGCCTCTGAGCCCGGAAGCGGGGGCTCCGCGCCCCTGGCCGCCAGGTGGCGCGCGTTGTCCCCCTCCAGGCGCGCCAGGCGGTCCCGCAGCGCCTCCATGCTCTCCCCCGACTGCTCGGCGGCGACCCGGCCCTCCGCGATCTCCAGATCCGTGCGGGCCTGACGCAGCACTTCAGCGCGGGCGAGCGCATCGTCGAGGGACGCCAGGCCGTGCAGCGCCAGCAACGCTTCGAACCCCTGCCGCGCCGTTTCGCGGCTCGCCTGCAGCTCGTCGAGGCTGCTGCCGGGCTCCACCCGGATGCTGAGCAGATCGGGGAGGGTCAGGGTCAGGGCATCGGAGACCGGCAGGTTGCGCTCCTCGCCGGATCGCAGGGTCAGACGCCCGCCGTCCGCCTCCAGGTCCACGTCGGCCAGCGCGAGCAGGGCGAGTCGGGGGCTTCCCTCCGCCAGCCTTTCCTCAGATCGGCGCAGGGTGAACTCTGCCTCGCGCAACGCCTCGACCGCCTCCTCGTCCAGGGTCCCGCGCGCGAGCACGTCCCGCGCAGCCCGGGCGGCCGACATCAGCTGCTCTATGCGCTCGAGGCGTTCCCCGAGGCGGGCGCGGTCACGGACCCGGTGCAGGTGCGCGCAGTCCGCCTCGGCCAGCGCCGCCGCCTGCTCGGCCTGCTGCTGCGCCCGGCGCGCGGCCGTCTCTGCTGCAGAAGCCTGCTCGAGGGCGTCAACGGCGGACTCCCACCGCGACTGCAGGTCGTCGCGCAGTGTCAGGCAGAGCTCCAGGCGAGCCCGCGCCTCCTGGAGCTCCGCGGTCATCCTCCGGCGGTCCTCCAGCCTGCGCTCCGCTGCCTCCACCTCCAGCCCGGCACTTCGCCGACGCTCGTCGAGCCGCTCCAGTTCGCCCTGCACGCGGCTCACCTCGGCCCATCGGCGCTCGCGCTCCTGAAGCTCGCGCTCCAGCGCCGGTCGTTCCCGGTCCAGGCGCTGTGCCTCCCGTGCCAGACGCTCGCTGAGCCGGACGTCCTCGTCGAGGCGGGCAAGGGCCTGCGCCAGCTCCTCGGCCTCCTCGAGGCTCTGCCGCAGAGCGGCCTCCACCCCCGGGGTGAGCCGCTCGCCGCCCTGACGGGGCTGGAAGTGGCGCTCGTACTCTCGCCGTACCCGCTCGAAAAGGCCCCCGTCCTGGTCCAATCCGCCCGCCCCCCCGGCGGCGGCATCCAGCGCGCTCGCCAGGGATCGGCTCTCGGCCAGCCTGGCCTGGACGATCCCCGTGCCCTGCTGGATCTGAAGCGCCTTCCAGAGGTCCAGATCCAGGGTCTCGGCGAGGATCTCGTGAAGGCGCTGGTGGGCCGCATCGCCGGTGAGGCTTTCGGGGCGGGGCCGCTCCAGCCGCAGGACTGTCTCCGGCGACTTCAGAAAGCGCTTGCGGCAGACCAGCCGGTAGGGACCCGTCTCGATCTCGGCCTCGACCTCGGGTCCCGCCTCGCGGTCCACCGGCTGGATGGCGCGGACCTGGGCCTTGCGCGAGGTGGCCTTCTCCTCGAGGAGCAGGTTCAGTGCCTCGGCGATGGAGGACTTGCCGATCTCGTTGGGGCCTTCAACGATGGTCACGCCCGGGCCGATCCGGATCTCGCGGTCGCGGGTGCCTCGGAAGTCCCTGAGCCTGATGCGGTGGAGGATCATGAACCTTCCGTCCGCGCCAGCCGGTAGAACAGGGCCAGGGCATCCCGGGCCGCCTGCCCCTCCGGACCGGGCCTCTGCGCCCGTTCAGCGAGCGCCTCCCAGGTGCGGTGGGCGTAACCCGAGAGTCCCAGGTCGTCCTCCTCCAGCGCGCCCGGGACGACCGCAAGATCACTGGTTCGGCGGTGCAGGCGCAGGGATGCGAAATGATCTGCGTAATCCTCGAGCAGGGCGTCGAGGGCCGCCTTGCCCGAGACACTGACCTGCCCCTCGAGGGACAGCTGGACGATTGCCCGCTCCTTGTGCGTGATGCCGCCGAGCAGTGCTTCCAGGCGGTGGATGTCCTCGTCCCCCAGCAGCGTGAGCTGCTCGCGGCGGAAGCTCCAGGTCCCCACCGGAAGCTCCTCGACGTGCGGAGGCCCGTCGGGCCCGATCTGCACCAGCAGGACGTATCCGGGGCGGGTCTCGTCGTAGTCCGTGGGCTCGGGAGCGCCGCTGTACCAGATCGCTCCGGTCTCCCCGACCCGGGTCACCGAGTGGCGGTCGCCGAGGGCGAGATAGTGGATGCGCCCCTCGGCAAGGGCGGACTCGGCCGCCTCGGCGCCGATGAGCGCCGGGTTGTCCGGGTCGGGCGAAAGCCGGTCGACGATGCCGTGGCCCAGGCAGATGCGGAATCCGTCTGCTTCCGGCGTCAGGCTGGCGCAGGTCTCTGCGACCAGGTCGGACAGGGGGTGCTTGCCATGCCAGGGGGCGGCGATCACCACCGCATCGTCCACGCCCGGCACGGCGATCGGCTCGATGCCATCGGCTATGATCAGGTTCCCGGGCCGCCTCTGGACAAAGGTGGGCGAGCGGTACACGGAGGCCGCGTCCAGAGGGTCGTGGTTGCCGGGCAGGAGGATCACGGGGACGGCGATCCGCCCCATGGCCTCCAGGGCGCGCACCACCGTCTGCCGCTCCACCTGATTCGACTCGAACACGTCCCCGCAGACCACCACGAACCGGGCCTCGTGCTCCCGGGCCAGTGCGCCGATGCGGTCGATGGCATCGATGCGGGCCTGGGTGAAACGGCTCTGGGCCTCGTCGTCCAGAAAATGGCGGCTCATGCCGAGCTGCCAGTCCGAGGTGTGGAGGAAGCGGATCAATGCACGGCTGCCGTCGGAGTTGCACGCATGGCCGGCTATTGTGGGATCTGGGCCCCTGTCATGCAAAAGGGGCCGGCCCGGGGCCCTTTCGCTTGCGGCCCCCGCCCGCCATCGCACGGGCGGGGGCGTCCTGCGAGGCGGACGGCCGCGGAAAGCGGATTTTGCCTGCCCATAAATATAAACTTGGGCGGGCAGGGGTTTCTGTGTGATACGGTATTTGGCTGACTTCGGGTCGGCCCGTGTCCTATCGCGAAAAAACGGATGTCTTTCAATAAGATGAAGCTGCTTATTAAAGTCAATTATATCCGCCGGCAAGGCCCGCCGAAGCCCCCGCGGCGTCGGAATGCGTAATTCAATCGAGGAGACCAAGCGAGATGATCAAGCCCGTCGGTTCCGATACCCTCCAGCCCCGGTTCGTGTACGACCCCGACAAGCACCACGAGCTGATGCACGAGGCCGAGTCGCTTCCCTCCGTGGTCATCAGCTCTCAGGCGGCCGGCAACGCGGTGATGCTCGGGGGAGGTTATTTCAATCCGCTCAAGGGGTTCATGAACGTAGCCGACGCCGTGGGCTGTGCCGAGGGCATGAAGACGACCGACGGCCTGTTCTTCCCGGTCCCGGTGCTCTGCCTTCTGCAGAATGTCGACGCCATCGAGGGGGCCAAGCGCATCGCCCTGCGCGACCCGAACATGGAGGGCCAGCCCGTGATCGCGGTGATGGACGTGGAGGCCATCGAAGAGGTCACCGACGCCCAGATGGAGACCATGACCCGCAAGGTCTACGGGACCACCGACAGCGAGCATCCCGGAGTCGCCGCCTTCAACAGCCAAGGGCGGCTGGCCGTGTCCGGCCCCATCGACGTGCTGCACTTCAGCTACTTCCAGGACGATTTTCCCGATACCTTCCGCACCGCGGTCGAGATCCGCAACGAGATCAAGGAGCACGGCTGGAGCAGGATCGTCGCGTTCCAGACCCGCAACCCCATGCACCGCGCCCATGAGGAGCTGTGCAAGATGGCGCTGGAGCGGACCGGTGCGGACGGCGTGGTCATCCACATGCTGCTCGGCAAGCTCAAGCCGGGCGACATTCCCGCTCCGGTGCGCGATGCGGCAATCCGCAAGATGGCGGACCTCTACTTCCCGCCGAACACGGTGATGATCACGGGCTACGGCTTCGACATGCTCTACGCGGGGCCCCGGGAGGCGGTGCTCCATGCCTATTTCCGCCAGAACATGGGCGCCACGCACTTCATCATCGGCCGCGACCATGCGGGCGTGGGTGACTACTACGGCGCCTTCGACGCGCAGACGATCTTCGACGACGAAGTGCCTGTGGGCGCGCTGGACATCGAGATCTTCAAGGCCGATCACACCGCCTACTCGAAGAAGCTCAACAAGGTCGTAATGATGTCCGAGGCCCCGGATCACACGAAGGAGGACTTCGTGCTGCTGTCCGGCACCAAGGTGCGTGAGATGCTCGGCCGCGGCGAGGCGCCGCCCGCGGAGTTCTCCCGCCCCGAGGTGGCCCAGATCCTGATGGACTACTACCAGAGCATCAGCTAGCCGTCGCGCCTCAGGCGCAGCAACAGGCCCGCATTCCCCGGAATGCGGGCCTTCCGGTCAGCGGGCTGGTGGGCAGCCGCGGCTTTTCGGCAGCCTTTGTGCGGTACATGGATGCGGCGCGATTCTTGATCGCCGTCGGCGACTGAAGATTCGGGAATCCGGGAACTGGTGCCGGGATGTACTTTTTGGTGAGCCAGGGATGCGACTTGCGATTCTCGCCTTTCCTGTCAACAAAGATACGAACATGAACGGCACTTACCCAACGCGTAGCTGATTACCTACGCCCGACGATGAGGACGCTGGAAAGCTCCAACCCCCTCTCTCTGGAGGGAGACGCTCAGGGTGAGGGTGACTCCAGCCAGAAAGCAGGCCGCCCTTTTCACCCCAACTTTCTCCGCCTCACGGGGCTGCGGGGAGGGGGAGAAGAAATCGGCCGAGCTTTTCAGGGACGACCGCGGTTTGCAGCCTGGGCAAGTGCCATCCGATACGAACATCCTTGTTCGACATACTGCCAGGCCCTCGCGGAGCGCCCCGAACGACCTGTCAGCGCAGGTTGGACTTGTAAGGCGGGATATCGGCGTTGCGCGCCTTGGAGAAGTTGGCGAAGTCCATGGTCACGCTGGCGAGCTCCACGTCGGCGAAGTCCGCATCCTCGACGTTGGCGTCCCGCAGTATGGCCCCGCCGATGACGGCATGGCGCAGATCGGCCCCCGTGAGGTTGACGTGTCTCATGTTGGTCTCCTCGGCGGAGATGCATCGCATGCGCGCGCCGCTCAGGTTGGCGTGCTCCAGGTGCGCCCGGTTCATCACCGAGAAGCCCCCCTCGGTCAGCCCCTCCAGGTTGGCTTCGGAGAGATCCGCCCGCACCATGTTGGCGTCGTTGAGATGGCATTCACGCAGGTCGGCACGACGCAGCGAGGCCTGACGCAGCACGGCCTTGATGAACAGCCCGTTGGTCGCCGAAATGCCGTCCATCTTCGCGCGGCTGAAATCCGTGCCTTCTGCGTCGATGTGCGTCATGACCGCGTCGCTCAGGTCGGCCTGACGCAGCTCCACGTGGCGGAGGTCCGCTCGGCTCAGATTGGCCCCGGTGAGGTTGGCCTTGCGCATGACGGCGGCCTTGGACCGGCCCTCGAACCCCATTCTGGCGGCGGTGAGATCGGCATTGCTCAGATCGGCCTCGTCCATGTTGGCACCGGTCAGCCGGGCGCCCGAGAGGTTCGCGCCGCGCATGTCGGCGTTCATCAGGAAGGCATTGTCGAGCCTCGCATTGTGCAGGTCGGCGCCCCGGAGGTCCGCGTCCGCCAGGTCCATCTCCCTGAGGTCGGCGCCGACGAGGCTGTCTGCGTCCAATCTCGCGATCACGTCCCCGGTATTGCGGTCTTTGATCTCTAGCATGGCTGTTGCTCTCGGCTCGGTGGTTCGTTGTTGTGGTGGGGTGCTGCGCCCAGGCCCCCGGCCTCTCGGCAATCCGGCTGCGGTGCCCCGGCCGCCTCGATCTGGCGCCAGTCTACAACAACAGCCGTAGTTCCCCGAAGGGCGCAGGGAGGCCGGAGGCCCGATGCCGGCGCTGCCGGGGGGCACCTCCAGCGGGTCATTCGCACTCCGAGCTGACCGAGGGTCGGTCGGGCGCGTCCCCATCCGGATGCGGGCCCTGTCCCATGCTCAGCTTGAGCAGGGGCGGTGTGGCGAGGGTGGTGACGATCACCATCAGCACCACCGAGGAGAAGGTGGCGGTGTCGATCACGCCCAGGCTCTTTCCTATGGAGGCGAATACGAGTCCGACCTCGCCGCGCGGCATCATCCCCAGGCCGACCGACAGGCGCTTCAGCTCCGGGCCGGCGCCCCAGCCGGCCGCGATCTTGCCCGCCATGGCGGCCACGAGGAGGCCGGCGGCCATCAGAATCACCCTCCAGTCCAGGAACGTCTCGAGCTTGACCTGCATGCCCATGAGAACAAAGAACACGGGGACCATGATCGCCTCGATGGGCGCGAACAGCTCCTTGATGGAATACCTGTGGGCGCGGTAATCGCCCCAGTGCTCGAACTGGCTGTCGAGCATCAACAGGCCGGCAGCGAATGCGCCCACGATCGTCGCCAGTCCGACCAGGTTGGCGAGCCAGGCCAGCGTCATGACGAATATGAAGGAGATGAACAGCTTGGCCTCCATCACGTCGAGGCGGCTGAGCAGCCGGATCATCAGCTCGAGGATGCGCGGGCCAAGCAGCATGACGGCCACGATGAACACGGTGGCCAGCAGCATGGTGCGTACGATCTCGGCCACCTCCACGCTTCCGGTGACGACGATCCCCGAGACGATGGCGAGCATGATGAGACCCAGCACGTCGTCCATGACTGCGGCGCCGACGATGACGTGCGCCTCCCCGGAGCGCTGCTGTCCGAGGTCGCGCAGCACCCGCGCCGTGATGCCGATACTGGTTGCGCCGAGCGTGGCCGCCAGGAACATGTGCTGGGCATGGGTTGCCTCCGGCGTCATGACCCAGGCGACCGCGAACCCGAGAGTGAAGGGGGCGATCACCCCTATAAGAGCCACCCGCAGGGAGTCCGCTCCCACCTGCCGAAGCTCGGCGACGCAGGTATCCAGACCGACGTGGAAAAGCAGGAAGATCACGCCGTAGCGGGAGAAGATGTCGACCGCCTGCGCCACCTGCAGGTACTCGCCCCCGTGGCGTCCCCGCAGAACCTCCAGGAAGGCGGGCCCGGCGTCCGCCCCCATCACGGCGACCGCGGCCTCCTGCCACGACATCCCCGAGAGGGCGAGCCTGCCCATCTCCAGGCACACGGTGCCCTCGCGCAGCACGACCATCAGGTCGTAGTGAAACCAGTAGAGCAGGTTGCCCATGACGAGCCCCATCAGCAGCTCGCCGAGGACGGAAGGCTGACCCAGCCTCCGCGCTGCGTACCGTCCTGCCAGGGCCGCGGACAGGATCAGGGTGATCCCGAAGATGATCGGCGCTATGGGATCGCCGTGTGAGACGAGCCCGCCGGTTTCGCTCATGGACGCCGCTCCGCGACACGGACCCCGTTGTCAATTCTAGCGAACGGCGTCGGGTCGCTGGTTGATCTGGAGCAGGGGCTGCCGCCGGCCGCCCTCGATCGACACCGCCGGGCGGGACGGCTCGACTCGCCCGCGGGGCGCTGCGCGGCTCCAAGGCATGGCAATACCTCGGAGAAGGGCTGTAACATCTGGGCACGAGAACAGATGGGGGAGACGAGCACCGATGAAGATGGAAACCCTGGCCATTCACGCCGGCTTCCAGCCGGACCCGACCACGAAGGCGGTGGCGACGCCGATCTACCAGACCACCTCGTTTGCGTTCGACAACACCCAGCACGGCGCGGACCTGTTCGACCTCAAGGTCCAGGGGAACATCTATTCGCGGATCATGAACCCGACCAACGACGTGCTGGAGCGGCGCGTCGCGGCCATGGAGGGCGGCGTGGGTGCCCTGGCGCTCGCCTCCGGCATGGCGGCGATCACCAACGCGATCTTCACCATCGCCGAGAGCGGGGACAACATCGTCTCCACGGCCACGCTCTACGGCGGGACCTACAACCTGTTCGCCCACACGCTGCCCCAGCTCGGCATCGAGGTTCGGTTCATCGATGCGCGGGACTCCGACGCGATCGCCCGCTCCATCGACGCGCGCACCAAGGCGGTGTTCTGCGAGTCTGTCGGCAACCCCGCGGGCAACGTGGCCGACCTGCAGCTCATCTCCGAGACCGCCCATGCCCACGGCGTTCCGGTAATCGTCGATAACACGGTGCCCACCCCCTACCTGTGCCGGCCGTTCGAGTGGGGCTGCGACATCGTGGTGCACTCCCTCACCAAGTACATGGGCGGACACGGGACCACCGTGGGGGGTGTCCTGGTGGATTCGGGCCGCTTCCCCTGGGCGCAGCACAAGGAGCGCTTCCGCCGGCTGAACGAGCCCGATGTCTCCTACCACGGCGTGGTCTACACGGAGGCCTTGGGGGAGGCGGCCTACATAGGGCGCGCCCGCGTGGTACCGCTGCGCAACATGGGCGGGGCGCTGTCGCCGTTCAACGCCTTCCTGGTGCTGCAGGGCATCGAGACCCTGCCGGTGCGCATGGACCGTCACTGCGAGAATGCGACGACGGTGGCCAAGTACCTCCAGGACCATCCCCGCGTGGAGTGGGTCCGCTATGCCGGCCTCTACGGAAACCCGGACAGGCCGCTGGCGGACAAGTACATGGGCGGGCGCGCCGCGGGGATCCTTTCCTTCGGGATCAAGGGCGGTCGCGAGGCGGGCGCCCGGTTCATCGATGCGCTCCAGCTCGCGGTACGGCTCGTCAACATCGGTGATGCCAAGACACTCGCCTGCCACCCGGCCACCACCACGCACCGGCAGCTGTCCGCGCAGGAGATGAAGGCCGCCGGGGTCAGCGAGGACATGGTCCGACTGTCCATCGGCATCGAGCATGTCGACGACATCCTGGCGGATCTGGATCAGGCCCTGGCGGCCGCCGGCGGGTGAGTCGGGGGACCGCGGGAAAGGGATCCCCCCGGGGCTCCGGGCGAGAACGCGTCGCAGGGCCGCCGATGGACCCTGAGATCGAGATACTGAGTCGCGAGCGCGTTTTCGACGGCTTCCTCAAGCTCGATCGCTACCGGCTCCGGCACGCGCTCTTCAGGGGCGGCCTGAGCGCGGAGCTGGTGCGCGAGCGGATGGAGCGGCTGCGCGCCGCGTCGGTGTTGCTCTACGATCCCGACGAGGACGCAGTCGTGCTGGTCGAGCAGTTCCGCATCGGCGCGCTCGAGCTGGGGCGGGGGGCCTGGCTGCTGGAGACGGTGGGCGGCTACGTCGGGAAGCGCGAATCGCCGGAGAGCGTCGCCCGGCGGGAGGCGATGGAGGAGGCGGGCCGGGAGGTCCGCGAGCTCATACCGGTCTGTGACCTCTGGGTGAGTCCCGGCACTTCGATGGAGCGCATCTCTGTGTTCGTCGGGCTGGTGAGCGCCCGGGGCGCCGGCGGGGTCCACGGGCTCGACCAGGAGGGCGAGGACATCCGGGTGGTCGTGCTCCCGGTGGAGGAGGCCCTGGCCGAGCTCTACGGCGGGCGGGCGGACTCCACCAGCATCATCAT
Source organism: Chromatiales bacterium (assembly GCA_050050175.1). GTDB lineage: Bacteria > Pseudomonadota > Gammaproteobacteria > Chromatiales > Chromatiaceae > CAVQCX01. The sequence continues at coordinate 8,427 of JASFUT010000005.1, read as the reverse complement.
CGCGCTGCAGTGGCTCGCCATGAACCGGGAGGCCCTGCGGGCCCAGGCCAATCCCTGAGGGGCTGCCTCCCGGTGGCTCAAAGGTAGAGCCGGCGCAGATCCGAGTCCTGCTCGCTGACGTCCCAGACCGTGTTGAAGAGCTCGCGGTACTGCCGTGCCTGGAGGGGCGCGTGGTAGTCCGCGAAGCCTTCGTGGCGCGTGTACCGCTGCCGGTGCAGATAGCCGGCCTCGTCGACCACGAGGTAGTCCTCGGTGCGATCGGCATAGTCCTTGTTGACGCGGCGGATCTCGATCCTGGTGGGCAGGCGCCGGGCCAGCTCGATCAGGCGGTGGCCCTCTCGCTGGACGCGGTCGTTGGTCCGGATCAGGACGCGCACGCGCGCCGTGCGGCTGTGGATGACCAGGTCCTTCACCGCCTGGATGAAATCCGCCTGATCATAGACCGGCGCATCCAGGTCGTGGCTGAAGATGGCAATCTCGCGACTGGCCTGGGCGGCGAGGCGGGCGGCCACCGTGCGGAACTCTGCGCGGCGCTCCAGCTCGATGCGCCCGGCGGTCTCACCGAGCCGGCCCTCTTCGATCAGAGCCCGCCGTTCGTCTTCAGCGCTCATCGGACTGCATCTCCAGGTCCAGCCGCATCCGCCGATGGGGAATGCCGGCATCCATGAACTCGTCTCCGTCGACGGTGAAGCCCTGACGGTGGTAGAAGGGCACCGCCGCGGTCTGGGCGTTGAGCGCCACCCGTCCAAGCCCCCGGGCCCGGGCAAGCTCGAGCATCCGGGTCAGCAGGGCCGTCCCGACGCCCCGTCCCCGCCAGGGCGCGAGCACCGCCATTCGGCCGATGTGTCCGGCGGGCAGGAGTCGGGCCGTGCCGATCGGATGTCCGCGGCCATCCTCGGCGAGCAGGTGCTCCGCGTCCCGGTCCCCACCGTCCCATTCCAGATCGGCAGGCACTCCTTGCTCGTCGACGAAGACCGCGTGCCGGATCTGCTCCAGGGCCTCCCGGTCACGGTCCCAGTGGGCGATTCGCACCCGGAACTCATTCATCGGCGAAGTACAAATGTCCTTCATTGAAGAGCTCGGCCAGCAGTGCCATGGAGTCCTCGTCGTTAAGCCACTCCGCAAGATAGCCGAAGTGGAAGCGGCGGCGCTGCGTCAGGACCTCCAGAAACGGACCCTGGGAGACATCCAGGGCATATTCCTGTCCGTTCACGTAAAGATAGTCCCGATCGGTGCCGCCGCGGATGAAGGCCATTCGGGAGAGCCCGTTCCTGAGGAGCATGCCCCGTGATTCGAACTCACGATAGAGCTCGGCCGGGGCGAGCGGATGCTGCGCGGGATCGACGAAATGCTCGGGCTTCGGCTCGGTGATGAAGCGACCGAACCAGCGGTCCCGCGCCTCGGGCGGATCCTGAAGGGCGTCGTCTATGAGGCGGCGAACGCCGCTCAGCGCGTCCGGCGTGATCTCGGCGCTGGCCCGGGCGGGGGTGAGCGGTCCGTCGCGGTAGCGTTCGAGGCCGACCTTGCGCTGCGCCAGGTCGTCGCAATACGCCGTGACGAGCTCGCGATGCGAGGGCGCGCGGAACCCCACCGAGTAGGTCATGCAGCCGCCGCCCTCGGCGGTGCCCCAGTGCGCCACGCCCGGCGGCAGATACAGCACGTCACCGGCGGAGAGGACCCATTCCTGTTCCGGCTCCAGTCCGGGTAGGATGCGCAGCTCCAGGCCCGGCAGGAAGGCGTCCTCGGGCACGGCGCGGGTCTGTATGCGCCAACGTCGCTGTCCGACGCCCTGCACCAGGAAGACGTCGTATTCATCCACGTGCGGACCCACGGAGCCGCCCTCCGCCGCGTAGCTCGCCATGACGTCGTCGATCCGCCAGTCGGGGAGGAATCGGAACGGCTCGAGGAGCGCCGCCACCTCCGTCACGTGCTTGTCGAGGTCCTGCACCAGCAAGGTCCAACGGCGCTTGGGCAGCGCGGCGAAGTCCCCATCGGAAAACGGGCCGTGGCGCACCTTCCATCCGGCGGGGGTGCCGTCGTGGACCAGTATCCGCGACTCGACCCCCTCCTCGCAGGCGAGACCGGCGAGCTCCTCCGGGGTGATGGGGGACAGGGGCGTCGGAAGCGCTGCGCGCATCAGCAGCGGTTTCTTCTGCCAGAAGAAGTGCAGGAAGCCCTCAGTGTCGACTCCGTCGGGCAGGGCCAGCTTCGGCATAGGCGGTCGGACGCAGCGGGAGAAGTTCCCCGCATTCTAGCAAGGCAGGGGTCCGGCTCCTGCGACGGAACGGCCCCGGGCAAAAAAAACCCGGCCTTCCATGGCTGGGGGACGGTAGGCCGGGACGATCGGGTCCTTGAACGGTGCCCCGCTGGGATGCGGATCGGCGGGTTGGCGGGACACCTGACCCGATCAACGCCTCTTTTATCCCAGATCCGGATCGCAGGTGCTGTGCGTCCAATCACAGATCGATGCGCATGGCGGGCGGCGCAGCCTCTGACGAGGGCCGAGATTCGGCGGGCGTCGCGGAAAGGCGGGGTGTCATATACCCGCGTCCGTCTCCGGGATGAATATTGTTACATATTTGCATAATTTGCGGCTCCCTATGCTAATGTTCGTCCCGCCTGAGCCGGGCGCAGCGGAATCCGGCGTCCGTCGGCTGGGCAGCGCTGGCAAGCGCCTGAACGGCAAGCTTCGTGTTTTCCTCAAGGGGTGTAATCGATGAAGATCAGAGACAAGAACAGTACACATATGGGTATCGCGACCGCCTTGGTCGTGCCTTTCGGCCTCGCGGCCGGCCTCATGCTCTCCGCCACGCAGGCCACGGCCCAGCCGTGGACGACGGATTCCGAGACCAGCGTGGTGCGTACGGGCACGGGCGGCTGCTGGGAATCCATCGGCGGTCTGACCGATGTGGATGTACCGGAGGCCTGCGGTGGCGTGCGCGACTCCGACGGCGACGGCGTCACGGACGACAAGGACAAGTGTCCCGGAACGCCCAAGGGCGTCGAGGTGGATGCCGACGGCTGCCCGCTCGACTCCGATGGCGACGGGGTGCCCGATTACAAGGACAAGTGCCCCGGCACCCCCCGCGGTGCGCCCGTGGACGCCAACGGCTGCCCGCTGGACTCCGACGGCGATGGTGTTCCGGATTACCGCGACAAGTGCCCCGGCACCCGGGCCGGTGCGAAGGTGGACGCCAACGGCTGCGAGATCATCGAGAGCGTGACCATCGATCTGGTCAACGACGAGTTCGATTTCGACAGCGCCCGGCTGAAGCCTGACATGATGCGTGCGCTCGACGACGTGGCGGCGAAGGTCACCGCCACCCGCGGCGACGAGCAGCTGCTGATCATCGGCCACACCGACAGCATCGGCTCCGAGGCCTACAACCAGGGGCTGTCCGAGCGCCGCGCCCAGGCGGTGGCCGACTACCTGGCCTCCAGGGGCGTCGCCCGCGGCAACATGACCACCCGGGGCATGGGGGAGTCTCAGCCGATTGCCGACAACGGCACCAAGGCCGGCCGCGCCAAGAATCGGCGGGTGGAGATCCAGACCCGCTGATCGGCCTGCGCCGCGGGCCAGGGCGGCCCCCCGGGGGCCGCCGTCAACGGGGGCAGCCGTCGCGAGGCGGCTGCCTCCTCCGTTTTGCCGCGCTCGCGACCGAAGCGGCGACTCAGATGCGGTGCGCCTGGTCCGCCGCGTTGCCGGTGTAGGAGGCCGGGGTCAGGGCCCTGAGCCGGTCTTTGGCCGAGTCCGGAATTTCAAGCCCGTTGATGAACTGAGCCATCTGCTCGGCCGTTATCCGCTGCCCGCGCGTCAGCTCCTTGAGCCGCTCATAGGGCTTGTCGACGCCGTATCGGCGCATGACCGTCTGGATCGGCTCGGCGAGCACCTCCCAGTTGGCCTCGAGGTCGGCCATGAGCCGCTCTGAATCGACCTCCAGCTTGCCGATCCCGCGGATGGCCGACTGCAGGGCGATCCCCGTGTGCGCGAATCCCACCCCCAGGTTGCGCAGTGCTGTCGAGTCGCTGAGGTCCCGCTGCCAGCGCGAGACGGGGAGCTTTGCGGCGAGGTGGTCGAACAGGGCGTTTGCGATGCCCAGGTTCCCTTCCGCGTTCTCGAAATCGATGGGGTTGACCTTGTGAGGCATGGTGGAGGAGCCCACTTCGCCCGCGACGGCCTTCTGCTTGAAGTAGCCGAGGGAGATGTATCCCCACAGGTCCCGGCAGAAGTCGATAAGGACGCTGTTCAGCCGCGCCACGGCGTCGAACAGCTCGGCGATGTAGTCGTGGGGCTCGATCTGGGTGGTGTAGGGATTCCAGTCGAGCTCCAGGGACTCGACGAATCCGCGGGCGAGCCCCGGCCAGTCGATCTCGGGATAGGCGGCGATGTGGGCGTTATAGTTGCCCACGGCGCCGTTCATCTTCCCCAGAAGGGGCACGGCGGCGATCTGATCGCGCTGACGCTGAAGCCGGTGGGCGAAGTTGGCCACCTCCTTTCCCAGGGTGGTGGGCGAGGCCGGCTGGCCGTGGGTCCGCGACAGCATGGGGGTGTCCGCGTGCTCATGGGCCAGGGCCCGGATGCCGGTTATCAGCTCCTCGATCAGCGGCAGCAGCACCTGCCCGCGCCCCTCGCGCAGCATCATCGCGTGGGAGAGGTTGTTGATGTCCTCGGACGTACAGGCGAAGTGGATGAACTCGCTGACCGCCTCCAGCTCGTCGTTGCCCGCGATCCGCTCCTTGAGGAAATACTCGATCGCCTTGACGTCGTGGTTGGTGGTCCGCTCGATATTCTTGATCCGCTGCGCGTCCTCCTCGGTGAAGTTCTCGACTATCCCCTCGAGGATATTCCGCGCGTGCTCGCCGAGCGGCGGCACCTCCGCGATCTCGGCATGGGCGGCCAGGGCCTGCAGCCAGCGCACCTCCACGTGGAGACGGTGGCGGATGAGCCCGTATTCACTGAAAATAGGCCTCAGATCGGCGGTCTTGCCGCCGTAGCGGCCGTCTACGGGTGATACGGCGGTCAGTGTCGTCAATTCCATGGCGCAGCCCTGCGGATCGAATGCGAAATTTACAAAGTATACACGCGGATCGATCCGTCCCGAGCCCCCGGCGGACCTGCATCCGGGCCCTCTGCCTGTGGCTTCTGGCCCTGTCCTTCGGGGCTGCCGCCGCGGCGCGCCCTCCGGGTGCGGCGCTGGCCACGGCCCACCCGCTGGCGACGCAGGCGGGGATCGAGATCCTGGAGGCGGGAGGCAACGCCTTTGATGCGGCGATCGCCGTGGCCGCCGTGCTCGGCGTGGTGGAGCCGTACGGCTCCGGGCTTGGCGGGGGCGGCTTCTGGCTGCTGCAGAGGGGCGGCGACGGCACGGCGGTGATGCTGGACGGGCGTGAGCGCGCGCCGCTGGGCGCAGGGCGGGATCTGTACCTGGACGCCGAGGGCGACGTCCGCCCGGGTGCGTCGGTGAACGGGCCTCTGGCCGCGGCCATACCCGGCACGCCGGCGGCGCTGGCCCACCTGGCGGAGGAGTACGGCCGGCTGCCGCTCAGGCAGACGCTCGAGCCGGCCATCCGGATCGCGCGCGACGGCTTCGAGGTCGACGAAAGATTCCACCGCTATGCCGCGATGCGTCTGGACGAGCTTCGGCGCTGGCCCGCCAGCCGGGCCGTCTTCCTGGTGGACGGCGAGCCGCCCCCGGCGGGGCATCGCCTGAGACGACCGGCGCTGGCGCGGACACTGGAGGCGCTGGCCGAGCGGGGCCGGGACGGCTTCTACCGGGGGCCGGTGGCACGGGCCCTGGTCGATGCGGTAGCCGGGGCGGGCGGCATCTGGACGCTGGAGGATCTGTCCGCCTATCGCGTGAAGGAGCGCGCTCCCGTGCGCATCGACTACGGCGGTGCGCGCATCGTCGCCGCCCCGCCCCCATCCTCCGGCGGGGTCGCCCTGGGAAGCATGCTCAACATCCTCTCCGGCTACGACCTGCCGGAGCAGGGAGCGGCTGGCAGGGCGCATCTGCTGATCGAGGCCATGCGTCACGCCTACCGTGACCGGGCCGAGTACCTGGGCGATCCGGACTTCCATCCCGTTCCGGTCGAGCGGCTGCTGAGCCCTGCGCACGCGCGCGGGAAGCGGGACTTGATCAGGCCCGGTGAAGCCACGCCCAGCAGCGAGCTGGAGCCCGTCGCGGTCCCCGCGGGGCAGGGGGCGGACACCACCCACTACTCCATACTCGACGGCGAGGGCAATCGGGTGGCGGCGACCCTCAGCATCAATTACCTGTTCGGATCGGGGTTCGTTGCGGACGGCACCGGCGTGCTCCTGAACAACGAGATGGACGACTTCTCGGCCAAGCCCGGGGTGCCGAACGTCTATGGCCTGATCGGGGCGGAGGCGAATGCGATCGAGCCCGGCAAGCGGCCGCTCTCCAGCATGACGCCGACCTTCGTGCAGAGCGAGCGCGGCCTGGCCATCCTCGGCACACCCGGCGGGAGCCGGATCATCACCATGGTTCTGCTCGGAATACTGGAGTACCTGGACGGCGGCGACGCGCAGGCGATCGTGAGCCGGCCCCGGCTCCACCACCAGTACCTGCCCGACAGGGTCTTCTACGAACGGGGCGCGCTCGACGCGGATACCGCCGAGGAGCTGGCCCTCATGGGATATCATCTGGAGCCGGTGAGCTCGCCCCTGACCGGCGGGGATGCAATCTTCGGCAACATGCAGGTGGTCGTCTGGGACAAGACGGCGGGTAGGGTCGAGGCTGCCAGCGACCCCCGGGGCATAGGGACGGCGGCGGTCTCGGCCGGCCCTCGAACCCCGCTTCCCGCCCCCTGAATCTCAGGCGGCCAGCCTGCGCAGCACGTAGTGCAGGATGCCGCCGTGGCGGAAGTACTCGACCTCGTTCGGGGTGTCGATCCGCACCCTGGCGGTGAATGCCCGGCTCGCGCCCGCGGCGTCCGTCGCCCTGATCCGCACCTGTCTCGCCGAGCCGTCCCCCAGCCCCTCGATATCGAAGCTCTCCCGGCCGGTGAGCCCCAGGGAGGCGGCGCTGTCGCCTTGCTCGAACTGCAGCGGCAGCACGCCCATGCAGACCAGGTTGGTGCGGTGAATGCGCTCGTAGCTCTCCGCGATGACCGCCCGCACGCCGAGCAGGCTCGGGCCCTTGGCCGCCCAGTCCCGGGACGATCCGGACCCGTACTCCTTCCCTGCGATCACGATCACGGGGACGCCCTCGTGCTGGTAGCGCATCGCCGCGTCGTAGATGCTCATCTGCTCGCCGCCCGGCTGGTGGAGCGTGACACCGCCCTCGGTTCCGGGGGCCATGAGGTTGCGCAGGCGGATGTTGGCAAAGGTACCCCGCATCATGACCTCGTGGTTGCCCCGCCTGGAGCCGTAGGAGTTGAAGTCCCCCGGCTGCACCCCGCGGGCGATCAGGTACTCGCCTGCGGGGCTGTCGGCCTTGATCGCCCCGGCGGGGGAGATGTGGTCGGTGGTCACCGAGTCGCCCAGCAGGGCCAGGCAGCGGGCCCCGTGAATGTCCTCAACGCCCCGGGGCTGCATGTCCATGCCCTCGAAGTAGGGGGGATTGCGGATATAGGTGGAGTCCTCGCTCCAGGCGAAGACCTGTCCGCCCGGGGCGTCCAGCCCTTTCCAGCGCTCGTCGCCTCCGAACAGATCGGCGTAGCTGCTCTGAAAGGCGTCCCGTGAGACGTGGGCGGCGGTAGCCTCGGTGATCTCCCGTGCGCTGGGCCAGATGTCCCTGAAGTAGACGGGCTCGCCGGCGGGGTCATCACCGAGGGGCTCGCTGTAGAGGTCGATGTCCATGCGCCCGGCGATGGCGTAGGCGACGACCAGTGGCGGGGAGGCGAGGTAGTTCATCCGCACCTCGGGATGGACCCGGCCCTCGAAGTTGCGGTTGCCCGAGAGCACCGAGCACACGGACAGGTCCCCCTCGGCGATGGCCCGGGAGACGGCCTCGGGCAGCGGCCCCGAGTTGCCGATGCAGGTGGTGCAGCCGTATCCGACCAGATGGAAGCCCAGTTCTTCGAGGGGCTGCATCAGGCCGGCGTGCTCCAGGTAGCGGGTGACCACCATGGAGCCCGGCCCGAGGGACGTCTTGACCCAGGGCTTGACCCTGAGCCCCCTCTCCACTGCCTTCCTGGCCACCAGGCCGGCGCCCAGCATGACCGATGGGTTGGAGGTGTTGGTGCAGGAGGTGATGGCGGCAATCACCACGGCGCCGTCGTCGATCTCGACCTGCTCGCCGCGGATCTCCGTCCTCACGGGTCCCCTGGAACGGAGTCCGCGCTCTGCGGCCAGCATATCGCGGGCCTCGGCGAACATCGCCTTGGCCGCCCTCAGCGGCACCCGGTCCTGAGGTCGCTTGGGTCCGGCCAGGCTGGGCTCCACCGTGGCGACGTCGAGCTCCA
>JASFUT010000004.1:0-29696 GCA_050050175.1 Chromatiales bacterium | reverse complement strand
CCGGACGCCGTATCAGGTGTCAGCCCAGGTCCCTGGCGATCCAGGGGCCCAGGGCATTGGCAATAGGCAATGGCAGGCGCCTCCAGAGCCGGATCAGCCGCTCGTATTTCGGATTGAGCGGATTGACATCGGGAAGCCGATCGTCCTTCACGAGAAAGTATTCGTAGTACAGGGGCCGCGGCTCGAATCCCCAGTTCTTCTTGAAGCTGAATGCCCCAGTTCCCCGCTTGCTCCGGCCGTAGTCGAACACGCGAATACCCTCTTCGGCGGAGCGACTCATGAGGGCCCAGTACATGAAGTCGTTGCCCTTGACCTCTCTGGCGACGGGCAGGCTGCCTCCATAGTAAGGCAGCACCTGATTGCGGAAATAGAAGCTCATGACCGCGGCGATGTCCCGTCCCCCATGAGTGACGACGAGCACCCGGCAGTCGTCGCCGAACGCCTCCTTGAGAAGACGGAAGTACTTCCTGGCGAATACCGGCGTTCCCAGGTTCCTCACGCTCTCGGCGTAGATCGGGTAGAAGCGGTCCACGTCATCCGTGCCTTCGCTCTGCAAACCGGCCTTGATGCCCTTGCGCACCATCGCGCGCTGCTTGCGGGGTATCGCCTGCAGGTTGGCGTCGGGGTCCGCCTCAATCGTCCTGCTGAACGTGAAATAGAGGTCCTTCACCGGCCAGTCGTCCCGGGTACGCACCCGATTCCTCATCTCCAGCGCGCCGACCTTCAGGGCGAGCGCGAGATCACAGGCCGCCCCCTCAAGGGCTCTGCGTGCCTCGTCCGTGACGGCGGCCACGCCCGCGCAGACGCAGAACGGCAGGGAAAGAAGGTTGCTGCCGAACAGGCGGCTGCGCACGTGCACCAACGGCAGCACACCCTCGATGCGTCCGGAGCGCTCCGCGTAGATGAAATAGGCGTCGTGGCCGAAGGTCTTGGGGATCACCGCCTGCCACTCGGCGCGGTGGAAGAAGGTCGCCTCGGGGCAGGCCTGAATGAAGGCGTTCCAGCGCTCGAGACTATCGGCGGCGAGCTCCCGGAGCTCCAGACCCTGTTCGGACGGCTCGGACATGTCTAGGAGTCGCCAAGAAATACCCGGCCCAGGCTCGACCATCGAAACTCAGCAAGCAGCCGCCGCAGTCGGCCCTCCGTGTGCTCCAGGTTGAGGTAATGCCGGAATCTCGCCTTGCGGCCCACCCCCGGGATGCGTGGCTGGGCAGGATCGATCTCCCAGGGATGAAAATAGAAGATGCAGGGTTGGCGGTCGGTCTCGTTAACCCGGCGCATCGCCCAGCGCGATATCCGATAGGGGAACAGCCTGAACCAGCCGCCTCCCGCGCAGGGAAGCTTGCGGCCCGCGATCTCCACGGTAGTGACCGGAATCTCGACAAACTGTCCCCCGTTGGGGCGGAAAGGGAAGCGCGGTGCCTCCGGCATTCCGTAGAGGTCGTGGCGGATCGGGAAGACGCTCGAGCTGTACGCGTGGCCGCTGTGCTCCAGCTCCTCCAGGGCCCAGAGGTTGTCCCGCCCTATGGAGTAGCTCGCAGCACGGTAGCCCTTGACCTCCATTCCGGAGAGATCCTGCAGAAACGCCCGCGTCCGCCTCACGTCCTCGCCGAACTCTTCGCGATTCTGTGTGTTTACCCTGATATGGGCCCATCCGTGACTGCCGAGCTCGTGTCCCTGCCCGACGATACGCCGTACCATCCCGGGACAACGCTCGGCCACGCACCCCAGGGTGAAGAAGGTCGCGACAACGCCGAAGTCGTCGAACATCTGCAGAATGCGGTCCACGTTCGATTCGACGCGGCTCGGGAAGCGCCCCCACTCGCTTCGGGCCACCCTGCCCTCGAATGCGGACACCTGAAAGTAGTCCTCCACGTCGACACTCATGGCGTTGACCATGGGAGCCGGCCCGGGCGAACCCTCGCTCGCCGGAGACGCCGTCACGCCGTCAACGCCTGTGGGCGCTGTGTCACCCACTCGGCCAGTGCATCCACGATGCGCCGCGAGGCCTCCCCGTCCCAGAGAGGCGGGATACGTCCGCGCTTGCCGCCCGTCGTCAGGATCTCGCTCACGGCCCGGTTGATCCTCGCGGGGTCCGTCCCGACCAGGACGTTCGTGCCCTCCTCGATGGTGACCGGGCGCTCCGTATTGTCTCGCAGCGTGACGCACGGAACCCCCAGCGCCGTCGTCTCCTCCTGGAGGCCGCCGGAGTCGGTCAGCACCAGCGCAGCCCGGCGCAGCAGACCCAGGAGCTCCAGGTACCCGAGGGGGGGCAGAGGCAGGACGCCCGGGCGGCGCAGTACCGGCTCCATGCCGGCCTCGGTGATCCGCCCGCGCGTTCGAGGGTGCACGGGGAACAGGATCGGTAGGCGCTCGCTCAGGTCGCCGACGGTGTCCAGCAGGCGCCGCAGCGCCCATCGATCGTCCACGTTGGACGGACGGTGGAGCGTGAGCACCCCGAAGCGCGGTACGCCAATGAACGCCTCGCCCCCGTGGGCGCGTAGCACATCCTCGGGCGCAGCGGCCCTTCCCAGATTGTGCATGAGCGTGTCGATCATCACGTTGCCGACGAAGTGGATGCTCGACGGCGCTATCCCCTCGCGCCGCAGATTGGCTTCGGCGCTGCGCTCGGTCGTGAACAGCAGATCCGAAATACGGTCGGTGAGTATCCGGTTGATCTCCTCCGGCATGCTCCTGTCGTGGCTGCGCAGGCCCGCCTCCACATGGGCCACGGGGATCCCCTTCTTGACCGCCACCAGTGCACAGGCGATGGTGGAGTTCACGTCCCCCACCACCAGAACGAGGTCGGGAGAGGCGCGGTCCACCGCTGCATCGAAGCGGATCATGACCTCACCGGTCTGCACGGCATGACTGCCGGAGCCCACCTCCAGATCCACGTCGGGCGCCGGAATGTCGAGCTGGTCGAAAAAGGAGGCCTTCATCGCCGCGTCGTAGTGCTGGCCGGTGTGCACCAGGGTGGCGCTCAGGGCACTTCCCGGGCGACGCAGCTGACGCATAATGGGCGCGATCTTGATGAAGTTCGGCCGCGCTCCCACGACGCACAGGACGCGCCCCCGCTCAGCGCCCATCGGGGTCCTTCCCGTTGCCCTTCAGCTGGCTCATTGCCTCACGCAACAGCCGATGATCGTAGGCGAGAATGCGCTTGAGCGTCCGAACCTCGCGCTCCAGGACATCGACCCGGGCCTTCAACCCGGTTGCGCTGTCGGGCGGGGCGGCCTCGTCGACGAGCCCGGAGTCCTCCTCATCGCTGGAGACGCCGACCCACAGCTCGTCCTTGAGCTCGTCGAGCACCGAGGTGACGGCCTGCCCGTCGATGCTATGCAGACCTTCCAGATAGCCGAAGAGCAGCAGCCGGTCGCACAGGGTGTTGATCTTGCGGGGAGTGCCTTCCGAGAAGGCGAAGATCTGGTCGTATGCCTCAGGCAGAATCCCCGGATCGCCGGTCCATCCCACGCGCTGCATGCGGTGCTCGATATACCTCTGGGTCTCGTCCCGATCCAGTGGGCGTAGATGGAAAGCCGCGATGATGCGTTGACGAAACTGCTCCATCTCCCGGCGCTTCAACGTACGTTTGAGCTCTTCCTGCCCCAGCAGGAAGCTCTGCAGCAATGGTGTGCCGTCGTTCTCGAAGTTCGACAGCATGCGCAGCTCCTCCAGGGACCGCGCTGGGAGGTTCTGCGCCTCGTCGACCACCAGGAGAACCCGTTTGCCCTCTGCCTTTCTCTCCTTGAAGAATCGCTCGAGGTTGTTCAGCAGAGATGCCTTCGTCTGGCCCTCGTGCGCCATGCCGAAGGAAGCCGCGACGATGCGCAGCATGTCGTCGGCGTCGACCTGGGTGGTGACCAGCTGACTTGCCACGAAATTCGACTGGTCGAGCTCGCCGAACAGATTCCGCACCAGCATGGTCTTTCCGGTGCCGATTCCGCCCGTGATGACGATGAAGCCTTCATCCTGCTTCAATCCGTAGCGCAGGTAGGCCATGGCACGGCCGTGTGCCTTGCTGTTGAAGAAGAATCGCTCGTCGGCGGAAAGCTGGAAGGGCTTACCCCGGAACTTGTAGAAGTCGCTGTACATCAGTTCCAGGTCGAGGAGAGGCTGAGGCCGACCCGGTTCTCTTGGTAGTCGTCATTCGGTGCGTCGGACCGCCGCTCCGCGTACTGATAGTACAGGGACGTGCTCAGGTGCTTGGTCAGGGTCCTGGAAAGGCTCGTTCGGACGCTGAGTTCATCGCTGTCAAAATCGGTGGCCTCAAGACCGCGCCACACACCCCTGAGCTGGGCCGCGGTCCGCGGGCCGAGCTTGCGGGAAAAGGCCAAGTCGGCAACCGTAGAATCCTCCTCCTGGAAGTTCACCCCGCCGGTCCGCTGCGCATAGCTGAGCCCCGCTGTCACACTCGTCCTGGGCAGAGACAGCCCGTACACCAATCGCAGACGCTTCGATAGAAAGTTGCCGCTGGAGGCGTTGGGCTGGTTCGGTGCGAGATCCGCAAAGGGATTGTCCAAACCGGCCACGGCGGGACTCAGACCGGGGAGAAACCCGCCGATATCCGGCAGGCCAGGGGTCAGATCCGGGATGAAGTCCTCCGGCGACGGAATAGAGGGTATTGAGGGTATTGAAGGGATCGACGGTAGCGAGGGTAGCGTCGGGATCGCCGCATTGACGCTCTGACGCACCGAGCTCCTCACCAGGCCGGGGATGTCGGGCGCGAGGTCCGACAGGACATCCTCTGCGCCGGGCAGCGCGAACTCCGAGATGTCGTCCCGCGCGCTCCTGATATCCTCGCTGTAGCTCAAGCCCAGGGTCGATCGCCGGGTGCGGTGCGTGATACTGAATCGCCATGTCTCGCCGAACGAGCGCTCGCCGTAGTTGACGGACGCGCTGGTGCGCGGGTTCGGGGTCCAGCGCACTCCCACGCCCCAGGTGGCCCCCTGCCCCTGCCCGAAACCGGCACCGACACGGTTGTCTTCGTACCCGACGCTGGCGTTGGCCCGCCACTTGCGATTGAAGATGTATCCGACCCGGGCGGAATAGCCTTCGAACGTGTCGTCCGCCCTGTTATCGTTCTGCACGTCGCGGCGCCTGTAGCTCAACCCCCAGGGCGTACGCGGGAAGGCGGCTCCGCTGCTCAGCTGATAGGTCCAGTTGGTCGAGTTGCTGCCGTCGGCCTCATTGCTCGAATAGTCCAGAAGATCACTGGTCAGCCGCAGCGTCGAGTCGGCGAAATTGCCATGGTGGAGACGCATGTAGGGGCTCGCCCGCACCGCATAGGTCTCCGTGCGATTGCCCGTCAGGTTCAGATCGTCGGAGCCGATACGCCGCCTGTTGTCGACAACCTGCTGCCGGATCCCCGCGTCCAGGTCCAGGAACAGCAAGTCCTCGTAAAGCTCCAGGGTCGAGGCCGCACGGAGGTTGTGGCGTATGTCGTCCTCATCGCTGTTGCTGGCGTAATGTATTGCGCGCAGGGTGTAGGCGAAATCGAGCTGCACCCGCCTGCCCTCGCCGCTCAGCCTCACGTTGGGCGAGAGCTGGGTGATGAATTCGGACTCCGGCGACTCCTCGGTCAGCGAGATGTTATCGGTGTAGACCTCGAGAAGCCCGACGCCCCGGGTCAGCGTCCAGTCCCCCGCGCGCAGCGCCCCCGGTGAGCCTATGATCAGCGCACAGATCGCCGTGTACAACGACGGGCCCAGGCCCCGCCGGGGGCCTCTGGCTGGGCGTCTATTCACCATAATTGCCGTAGTACCGGCCGTAATGATACTGGTAGTAGTAACCGCCGTAGCCCCGGAACCCGAACTTGGGCCGGCACTTGTTCAGAACGCAGGAGACGTCTTCCAGGGAGTCGAACTGGGACAGCGCCTCTTTGATCACTGATTGCGACGTGCTGTCCGCCTCGACGACTACAACAATCTGTCCCATGTGGCGGGCAAGGACACTCGCCTCCGTCGTGGCGAGAAGGGGCGGAGAGTCGAACAGGACCAGGCGGTCCGGATACCGGTGGGCGAGATCCCAGAGCAGATCCTTCATCGCCTTGCTCGCCAGCAGCTCCGTGGAATGGCTGTGACGGGGTCCCGCCGGAACGATACTGAGCTTCGGCATCTCCGTCTTCACCAGCACGTCCCCGACCTGGCAGTCCGGGTCGGTGAGCAGATCCAGCAGGCCCCTGCGCTCACGCAGCGCGAGAAGGCGGGAGAGACCCGGCTTCGCCACGTCCGCGTCGACCAGGAGGATCGTCTTGTCCAGCTCCTGCGCGATTGACAGGGCGAGGTTGAGCGAGACGAAGGTCTTGCCCTCGCTGGCCAGCGCGCTCGTGACCATCACCAGGTTACGCGGCTTGTCCGAGTCGTCCTCCTGCTCGAATGCCTTTATCAGGACCGGACGCTTGATCATGCGGAACTCTTCGGCCGTGCGGCTTCGCTCACCCTGCAGCGAGATGAAGCCTTCCAGCTGGAGGCTGTCCAGCGACACGAACTGATCCGGTTCCTGCGGCCGGTCGGACTCGTTCGGGCCCGGGGCCGGCGCTTCGCCCGGTGCGCCGTGCGTCGGCGACTGAAGCGGCTCCCGGCTGCTGTCTCCCGAGGCCTCGGACGAGGCGGAAGCGGGCCCCGGGGTCTGCGCCCCGGCCTGGGCTCTCTCCTCTCCCGACGTCCGGGGGTCCGCAGCCACGGCCCGGTCGTCATGGGCCTGGACCGCAGGCTGGCCGTCTTCCCGCGCCAACTTGTCCAGGGCTTTCTCAATGATGCTCACGCCCCGCGCTCCTCCCGCTTAGATCAGGCCGATGCCCAACAGGTAGTTGGCCATGATGCCGCCATAGGTGGCGAACAGTGTCGCCGCTACGACGACATAAAAGACGTGGCTGAGGCGCTGCTTGCGAATCTGATTGTCGGTCCAGACCATGTTGACGCTGCCGAGCACGAGAAGCCCCGTTCCCTCGCCCAATGTGCGCCGATCGTCGAACACGGTGATGAGCTGAGACAGCAGCAAGGCCACGGCGAAGCCCAGGCCCACGGCGCCTCCGAACACCAGGGACGAGAGGGTGACCCGGTCTGGTCCGCTTGGCTTCAGCGGCACGCGTGGCGGGTCGATGACCCGGAAGCTCACGGTGTCGCCGGTGGTGTCAACCTTCTCTTTCATCTTCAGCGATTCGAGCCGTGCCACCAGGCTGCTGTAGTTCTTCTTGATCAGCCCGTAGTCCCGGTTCAGACGCTTCAGCTCCCCCTCCACCTCGAGGGTGCGGTCGACGTACTGCTGCATCTCCTCGACCCGCTGGCGGTGGTTCTCGACCACGACCTGCTTGGCAGCGAGCTCCGCCTCCGCGTCACCGAGCCTCAGCTTGAGCTGCTGATAGACCGGGTTGGTCGCCAGCGGATCGTCCGGGCTCACGAACCCGAAGCCCTCTTCCGGCGGCTGATACTCCTGCCTCTGCTTCTCCAGCCGCTCCAGGCGGCGATTGATCCCGATTACGTCGGGATGCTTGTCCGTGTAGGTGATGAGCAGCGCATCGCGCTTCTTCTCGAGCTCCTTGATAGCCCCGTCGTAGGGCGTAGCTATACCTCCCAAGTCACCCATGAGACCGAAGGTCGGGACCTCCCCTCTGATCTGCCGCTCGAGCTCCTGGCGCCGGTTCTGGGCCACCCGCAGGTCAAGCTCCGCACGCTCGAGCGCGGCCTTCTCGCCCTGGAGCCGCTCATAGTAGTCCGCACCCTGCTTAGGCATCAGGCCGAGATTCTCCTTCTTGAACGCCTTGACCCGCTCTTCCGCTTCCACGAGCCGTCGCTCGTGGTCCCTGATCTGATCCTGAAGAAAGCGCGCGGCCGAGTCGGTGTCCTGGCGCTTGTCCCCGAGGTTTCCTTCGACGAACAGCGTGAGCAGGGACTGGGTCACGAGCTTCGCGCGCTCCGGAACCTGGTCCTTGTAGCTGATGGTGTAGAGGTTGTTGCGTCCTGCGTCCCTAAGGCTGAGCCGTCTGGACAGACCACCTATGAGTGCGTCCATCTGCTCCGGGGTCTTCGCCTCGAGATCCAGGTCGGTCATCCTCGCCAGCTTCTCGAGGGTGGGCCGGCTCATCAGCGTCCGGGTCATCAGGCGGATGCGCTGCGACTCGTTGGTCTGAAGGGCAAGCCCTCTCAACAGCGGCTTGAGCAGGGTATCGGTATCCACGTACACCCGGGCCGAAGCCCGGTACACATCGGGCAGCGTCGCCACCCATATCCAACCCGCTACCGCGAGCACCCAGGCCAGCAAGAGGCTGTGCCAGCGGTAGCGCCAGGCGCCCCGAAGTATACTCAGGGCTTGCGCGATGAGGTCCTGCAGCATCGGAAGAAGTGTCCTAGAACCAGGCTTCGGGGATGATCAGAATATCGCCCGGCTTCATATCCACGTTGGCGGTGATGTCCCCGTCCTTGATGAGGTCGTCGATCCTCACCCGGA
This sequence comes from Chromatiales bacterium, assembly GCA_050050175.1. Classification (GTDB taxonomy): domain Bacteria; phylum Pseudomonadota; class Gammaproteobacteria; order Chromatiales; family Chromatiaceae; genus CAVQCX01. The sequence continues at coordinate 21,248 of JASFUT010000004.1, read as the reverse complement.
ACTGCTCCAGCTCCCCCTCTTCTTTTCTCGCGATCGTCGCCTCGTTGCCCGCCGCGAACTGGGTCAGGCCGCCCACCTGGATCATGACGTCGAGGAGCGTCATGCTGTCGCGATACAGCAACGCCTTGGGCTGCGAGGCCTCCCCCAGCACCCTGATCTGATCGGCGTAGTCGCCCACGAAGCCGTTGACCATGACCGTGACCAGTGGATCGCGGACATAGACTGAGAGTGCCTCTTCGAGATCCCGCGCCAGCTCGCTGGGCGTCTTCCCCGCAGCAGGGATCTCCTCCATGAGAGGCGCCGTGATGAACCCGTCGGGCCTGACGGGGACGCTGGTGGTGATCTCCGGATTGCGCCAGACGAACACGGTGACCGTGTCTCCCGGTGCCACCCTGTACCGGGTGGAGTAGCGCTGATCCCCGGTCGCCTGGTTCAGCTCCGGGAGCTTGGAGCCGCAAGCGGCCAATGCCGCCGCCAGGAGTGTCATCCCGGCGACCCTGGTAAGTCTTAACGAGAGCCTTGCTATATTCACGGGCCCCTCCTCCCGGTTCTCCGATCCAATTCCATCCCGTCTTTTGCTCGTGAAACCATCGCGTCAGCGCCGCCGGAGCGCCCGAGACCCTGCGGCGCCGCCGCCGCGTGATGCCTCACGATCGTCTGCGTCATGCTCATGTCATTGATTAACCGAATGTTTGAGGCCCGAGGCCCGACTACGCAAGCGCGAATGGTACCAAAGTCTGTTTCGGCATCCTACAACAATCACGGGGAACGTGAAGCCCGTCCGCCGAGCGCCCCTTCGGGACTTCCGCCCGGTCCGGCGCTATGATGCGCGCTCGGTCAGTGCAACGCGCCGGGAGAGTCGTTTGAAGGACGGGGTATTCACGGGGGCCGCTTACGCGGGCCGGGGACTGGGCATCATCTTCCGCCCTGGCATCCGGCGGTTTGTGCTGGTCCCTCTGGCCGTCAATGTCGTCATATTCTCACTGCTGATCTGGCTGGGCGTCTCACAGTTCGAAGTCCTCATGGACAGACTGCTGCCGGACACGGGCTGGCTCTCCTACGTGCGCTGGCTCGTGTGGCCTCTGTTCGCCGTCGCCCTGGTCGTATTAGTGCTGTACACGTTCACCCTCGTGGCCAATCTGATCGCGGCTCCGTTCAACAGCGTCCTGGCCGAGCGTGTGGAGCACCTGATCACCGGGTCGCCCCCCGGGGAGGGCTTCGACTCTGTCTGGCAGGAGATCGGGCCCGCGCTGGGCTCCGAGCTTCGCAAGCTCGCGTACTTCCTCGGCAGGGCCCTGCCGCTCCTTGTTCTGTTCCTGATCCCCGGCGTCAACCTGCTGGCGCCGGTGCTCTGGTTTCTCTTCAACGCCTGGTTCCTCGCGATCGAGTACGCGGACTATCCCATGGGCAACCACGGCATGGGTTTCCGGGAGCAGCGCGCGCGCCTGAAGATCGCCCGGCTCCCGGCACTGGGCTTCGGGGCGGCTGTGACGCTGGTCATGATGGTGCCGATCCTCAACTTCCTGGCCATGCCCGCCGCGGTGGCCGGAGCCACCGCCTGGTGGTGCGAGCGGCTGGAGCCGTCCTAGCGCCCCTCGCCGTGCAGGAACCGCCGGATGCGCTCGACCCCCTCCTCCAGCCGGGACAACGATGTCGTGTAGGCGAACCGGAGGTGCCGCTCGGGTGCGTTGTCCCCGAAGTCGAGGCCCGGCGTCACCGCCACACCGGCGTGCTCCAGCAGATCACGCGCCAACGCGAAGCTGTCGTCGGCCAGCGCCGAGCAGTCCCCGTACAGGTAGAAGGCCCCTTCGGGCTCGCAGTCGAACCGCACGCCGAGCCCGCGCAGCCCCGCCGTCAGGAGGTCCCGTCGGCGACGCAGTTCCTGGCGTCGCGCCTCCAGCTCCCCCCGGGCTTCCGCCGAGAAAGCGGCGAGCCCCGCGTGCTGGGACAGCGTTGGCGCGCACAGGAAGATGTTCTGCGCGAGGCGCTCGAGGGCGTCGACGTACCCGGCCGGGGCGACCACCCAGCCGAGGCGCCAACCGGTCATCCCGAAGTATTTCGAGAAGCTGTTGATGACAAACGCGTCGTCCCGGTACGCCAGGGCCGTGCTCGGCTCGCCCGCATAAATCAGTCCCTGGTAGATCTCGTCCACGATGAGAGCCCCGCGCCGCTGGGTCACGGTGCGCCCTATGGCTTCCATCTCCCCCGGCTCGATCGTGGTGCCGGTGGGATTAGAGGGGGTCGCGACCATAACGGCCCGGGCATGTGGGCTCCAGTTCGCCTCCACCAGCGACGCGCTGAGCTGGTAGCGGGTGGTCCCGTTAACGGCGATGGCCACCGGCGTGCCGCCGGCCAGCCGGACGAAATGCCGGTTGCAGGGATATCCCGGATCGGCCAGCAGCACCTCGTCGCCTCGGTCGATCAGGGCACCCATGACCAGCTGGAGCGCGCCCGAGGCCCCCGGGGTGACGAGGATCCGACCGGGATCCACCCGTACGCCGAACCGCTGCGCATAGTGGTCGCTGATCGCCTGGCGCAGCTCCGGCAGGCCCGACGCGGCCGTGTAATGTGTCGCACCCGCATCCAGGGCCTGTCGGGCGGCCCGGATCACCGCCGCGGGGGTCGGGAAGTCGGGCTCCCCGATCTCCATGTGCACGATCGACCTTCCCTGTCGCTCCAGCTCCCGCGCGCGGGCCAGAAGGCGCATCACGTGAAAGGGCTGGATGTTGGCCATCCGGGCCGCGAGCGCCGGCCCGGCCGACCGCCCGCCGGCGCTGTCAGCCACGGCGGGCCGCCATCGCATGGAGCTTGCGCAGCAGCGGCACGTCGATCAACGCGACATCGTAGAGGAGCCCCGACAGCACCCTGGGCGACGCTCCCGGCTCGCCCAACCTGTCAACGACGAGGCTGGCCCCTGAGAAATCCTGCCCCCGGGTGTAGTCGTTGACGGTGACCACCAGGGACCTGATCCCCGCCTCCAGCGCCGAGCGCACGCCGTGCTCCGAGTCCTCGAAGGCGAGGCACCGGCCCGGAGAAATGCCCATTCTGTCCATGGCCCAGACGTAGATGTCCGGAGCCGGCTTCTTGCGCGGGACCACGTCGCCGGCGGCGATGACTTCGAACAGAGTCCCGGCATCCGACCCCAGGGTGCTCTCCAGCAGGGCGGTGACGTTCTCCGGCGTAGTAGTTGTCGCGATGCCCAGCCGCAGCCCGGCGCCGCGGGCCTCGCGCAGCAGCCGCTCGACCCCGGCCCGCAGGGGTATGCCCCCCTCCCGGAGCATCCGGGTGTAGTGCCTTGTCTTGGCCTTGTGCAGCTCTGCGATGAAGCCAGAGAGGTCGGCAGGGCCGTCGAAGGCCGGGGAGAACCGCTCGAGGAAATATCCGATCCGCTCCTTGCCCCCCGTTACGCTGAGCAACTGGCCGTACACCTCCACATCCCAGACCCAGTCGAGACCTGCTTCGGCGAAGGCGGCGTTGAACGCCACCCGATGGCCGTCGCGCTCCGTGTCGGCCAGCGTCCCGTCAACGTCGAACAGCAATGCCTCCAGATCCGCCATGCGCGGCCCCCTTCGAGATGCGGCCCACAGCTTAGCGGATGCCGCAGGGCGATTCATCCCCGCGCGCCCGGCCCGGGGCCGCCGATGGTTGCCCGCCCACGGCGAAATCTGGTATAGATAGCCGGCTTTGACATAACCGCCCGGTATCCAGGAGTCCTTGAATGCCCCCGGAAAACAACACCGATCGTGGCCTGACCCCCTTCGGCTTCAAGCCTTACCACCCGGAGGAAGGTGAGGAGTACATGAGCGACGAGCAGGAGGCGCATTTCCGGGCCATCCTCTCGGCATGGAAGCGCGAGCTGATGGAAGAGGTGGACCGCACCGTCCATCACATGCAGGACGAGGCGGCGAACTTTCCCGACCCGAACGATCGGGCATCTCAGGAGTCCGAGTTCAGCCTCGAGCTGCGGGCGCGCGACCGCGAGCGCAAGCTCATCAAGAAGATCGACGAAGCACTGTCCCGGCTCGACAACAGCGAGTACGGCTACTGCGAATCCTGCGGTGTCGAGATCGGCATCCGCAGGCTCGAGGCGCGCCCCACGGCCACCCTGTGCATCGACTGCAAGACCCTCGACGAGATCCGGGAAAAGCAGATGGGTTGAACGGCCCCCGGCCCACCGCGCGCCCTGCCGCGCATCCGACCCGCTCCTGCCGGGGGGCGACTTGCTTGCGAGACAGGGCCCTCGACCCCCGATGATCGATCGCCGGCGCTACCGGGGACGGTTCGCCCCCTCGCCCACGGGCCCGTTGCACTTCGGGTCGCTTGTCACGGCCGCCGCCAGCTACGCGGACGCCCGCTCCCGCGGGGGCGAGTGGCTGGTCCGGATGGAGGATCTGGATCCCCCGCGCGAGGTGCCGGGAGCGGCCGACGACATACTCCGCACCCTCGAGGGCTTCGGGTTCGAGTGGGACGGCGAGGTGGCCTACCAGAGCCGGCGCGCCGACGCCTATCGCGCGGCCCTGGAGCAGCTGGTCTCCGACGGGCTCGCCTACCGGTGCGCGTGCACCCGGCGCGAGGTAGCCGAGGCCGCGATGGCAGGACCGCAGGGACCCGTCTACCCGGGCACCTGCCGGGCCCGCCCTCCCGCGGCTCACCGGCGGCATGCCTACCGCCTGGCGGCCGACGGCCCCCGGATCGAGTTCCTCGACCGCCTCCAGGGACCCCGGGGCCAGAGCCTGCCGGACGAGGTCGGCGACTTCGTTGTCCGGCGCTCCGACGGTCTGTACGCGTATCAGCTCGCCGTGGTTGTCGACGACGCCTGGCAGGGCATCACCGACGTGGTACGCGGCGCCGATCTCCTGGCCTCCACGCCCCGACAGATTCACATCCAGCGGCTCGCCGGGCTGCAGACTCCCAGGTACGCTCACGTACCGCTGGTTCTCGGCGCGGACGGGAAGAAGCTCAGCAAGCAGGCCCGGTCGCTGCCCGTGGACCCGTCACGGCCCCTGGAGGCCCTGCTCGCGGCGCTGCGCTTCCTGGGGCAGGAGGAGCCCCCGCACCCTCCGTCCGGCACGCGGGAGCTGTGGAGTCACGTCTTCGCCGCCTGGGACCGCTCGAGGGTCCCCCGCATACAGCAGGGGCCCCTCCCCGGCGCCGGCGAGCGGCCCGGCTCCGTCATGGGGGAGGGATGATGCCGCCGGAGAAGACCCCCTACGACCTGATCGGCGGCGAGCGCGGCCTGCGGACCCTGGTCGATCGCTTCTACGATTACATGGACAGCCTGCCGGAGGCGCGGGACGTGCGCGCCCTGCACGCGCGCAGTCTGAAGGCTTCGCGGGAGAAGCTGTTTCTCTTCCTGTCGGGCTGGCTCGGGGGGCCTCCCCTCTATGCGCGCAGGCACGGCCATCCCATGCTGCGTCGGCGCCACCTGCCCTTCGCCATCGGGCGCGTCGAGCGCGACCAGTGGATGCTCTGCATGGACAGGGCGCTGGGGGACATGCAACTGGACCCAGCCCTCCGCGCCCGACTCCGCGAAGCATTCCTGCGCACGGCCGATCACATGCGCAATCGCCCGGAGGCCGGGGACGTCCCGTGAGCGGCCGTCGGATCAATGCCCTGCGGGCGCGAAGACCTCCGCTGCCTGCACCATGCCCGCGGCCTTGTCCAGGCTCTCGGCGTACTCCCCTTCGAGGGTGGAGTCCGCCACGATGCCGCCGCCGGCCCACAGGCGGAGCAGGCCTCGGGAGAAGACCATAGTGCGGATCGCGATGTTCGTGTCCATCGCGCCATCGCAGCCAATGTAGCCGATGCTCCCACAGTAGACTCCGCGACCCCGAGGCTCCAGCTCGGCGATGATCTGCATGGCGCGCCGCTTGGGGGCCCCGGTCACCGAGCCGCCGGGAAAGCAGGCCCGCAGCAGATCGAGGGCGTCCGCGCCCGGTGCCAGCTTCCCGGTGACGCTGCTCACCAGGTGGTGGACGTTCGCATAGCTCTCCACCCGGAAGAGACCGGGCACCCGCACGCTTCCGGTGGCGCAGACCTTGCCGAGATCGTTCCGCAGCAGGTCCACGATCATCAGATTCTCCGCTCGATCCTTGGCGCTCGTCCGCAGCTCGGCCCCGATCCTCCGATCCAGGCGCCGGTCCGCGACCCGCCGTCGCGTCCCCTTGATCGGCCGGGTCTCGACGCGGCCGCCGCGCAGGTGGAGAAACCGCTCCGGAGACGAGCACAGGATCGCCCCGTCCGACACGCGTAGATAGGCCGAGAAGGGTGCCGGGCTGAGCCGGCGGAGCGTCCGGTACAGCGCCCAGGGGTCTCCCTGTGCCGGCGCGGAGAATCGCTGGGCGAAATTGACCTGATAGCAGTCTCCGTCCCGGATGTAGGTCTTGATGCGCCGAAAGCACCGGGCGTAGTCCTCGAAGGTCATGTCCACCTCAAGGCGGCGAAGCACGGTGAACGGCGGATCGCGCTCGCCGTCGTGCACCCCGGACATCAGGAGCTCCGCCCCCTCCGGCCAGGGCGCATCCCGAGACCTTTCCGCCATGGTCACGATCTGGGATCTGCGCCGGGCATGATCCACGACCAACGCCCAGTCGTAGATCCCGACGGCCATCTCGGGAAGGTCGTCGACCGTCCCCCCGCCGCCGGGCAGGTCGTCGAGGGTCCGGCCCAGGTCGTAGCCGAAGTAGCCGATGGCCCCGCCTGCGAACGGCAGACCCGCCGGCCCGGCGCGAACCGCCCCGAGCGCCTCGCGCAGCTCCTGGAAGGGATGGCGCCGGCTGGAACGCTCACCGGCGCGGTCTCGAACCACCGTCCGCCCGCCCCTGCACTCGATCTCCAGCCGCGGGTCGCAGGCGACGATGTCGAATCGGCCCCGGGTGTCGACGGGGCGTCCACTGTCGAGGAACACCGCGCCCGGCCGTGCGGCAAGCCGGGCGAACAGGCGCTCGGAATCAGGGCTGTAGGGGATTTCTCGGGTTCTGGGCGCGTGAACGGGCATTGAGGGCCCTGGTGCCGGCGGGCCGCGGAGGATCCGGGCGCTGTACGACTCCGCAGGGACGGTGGTGCAGCGGTGGTGCCCGGAGCCGGACTTGAACCGGCACGGCCTCAACGGCCGGCGGATTTTAAGTCCGCTGCGTCTACCAATTCCGCCACCCGGGCCGGGTCGCTGTTTCCCGTGCGGGGCGATATGGAGGCTGAGCCCGGAATCGAACCGAGGTACACGGCTTTGCAGGCCGCTGCATAACCACTCTGCCACTCAGCCCTGATGCGCCGGGTTCCCGACGTTCAATTGCAAAAAACCCCGCAACCAAGTAGCGGGGTTCTTCGGGCAACTGGAGCGGGAAACGAGACTCGAACTCGCGACCCCAACCTTGGCAAGGTTGTGCTCTACCAACTGAGCTATTCCCGCCTTGCTGAACGCTCGCTATTGTAATCTTCCGGCCATGAGTGTCAAGCCTGAGGCTGCCGCAGGGCCGCGTGTCAGTCCTCTTCGCGGGGCGGGGCACTGAGCACGGGCCACGCGGCCTTCAGATACACGATCATCGACCACAGGGTCAGCGCGGTGGCGACGTAGAGCAGGACGTAGCCCATCACATACACCGGCACCCCGAGGATCGGCTCCCGGTGGATGAGAAGGAAGATGGCCACCATCTGCGCGGCAGTCTTGAACTTCCCCACCACGGACACGGCAACGCGGGCACGCTTTCCGAGCTCCGCCATCCACTCCCGCAGGGCGGAGACCGTGATCTCCCGTCCGATGATGACCAGGGCCGGCACTGCCAGTGCGGGAGTGGGATCGCGCTCCACGATCAGGATCAGCGCGGCGGCGACCATGAGCTTGTCCGCCACCGGATCCAGAAACGCGCCGAACGGCGACATCTGGGCCAGGCGGCGGGCCAGGTAGCCGTCCAGCCAGTCGGTAATGGCCGCTGCCGCAAACACATAGGCGCACGCCCGGGCCGCCCAGTCCACGGGCAGGTAGAAGATGCCCAGGAACACGGGGATCAGCAGGATCCGCAGCAGGGTCAGGATATTCGGAATGCTAAGCATCGCGGGCCTCAGAGTTCGCCGTGGAAGGCCTCGTAGATCTGCTCCGCCAGGTCACGACTTATGCCGTTGACGCTCGCCAGGTCCTCCTTCCCCGCCCTGGCGATGCCCTGAAGGCCTCCGAACTCCCTCAGAAGCCTTTGGCGCCGCTTGGGGCCCACTCCCGGGATGCGCTCGAGCGTGGATGTCCTGCGGCTGCGGCCGCGGCGCTGGCGGTGGGCCGTAATGGCGAACCGGTGGGCCTCGTCCCGGATCTGCTGGACCAGGTGCAGCGCCGGGGAGTCGGCCGGCAGCACGACCGGCCCCGGACGGCCCAGGATGAACAGCTGCTCGAGCCCCGGTTTACGGGCCGCGCCCTTGGCCACGCCCACCAGGGCGACCCCTTCGACTCCCATCTCGCTCAGCACCCGCTGAGCGGCGCCCAGCTGGCCTTTCCCTCCGTCGATGAGCAGCAGATCCGGCAGACTCGCCTCGCCAGCCACCAGACGTCTGTAGCGACGTGTCAGGGCCTGCTCCATCGCCGCGTAATCGTCTCCCGGTGCCACGCCCTCGATGTTGAAACGGCGGTATTCCGACTTGACGGGCCCTCCCCCGTCGAACACCACGCAGGAGGCCACGGCGAGCTCCCCCCCCGTATGGCTGATGTCGAAGCATTCCATCCGCGCAGGCGGCTCGTCGAGCTCGATCGCGTCCTGGAGGGCCTCGAGCCGTTCGCGCATACCCGACCGGCTTGCCAGGCGGGCGTCCAGGGCGAGCGAGGCGTTGCGCTCCGCCATCTCCAGCCAGCGCGCCCGCTCCCCGCGGACGCTCGAACGGATGCCCACCTTCCGCCCCCCCTGCGCCGCGAGCACCGCCTCGAGCACTTCCACGTCTGCCGGCTCGTGGCTGACGATGATCTCCGCCGGCACCTGGGTGCCCAGGTAGTGCTGGGCGATAAAGGCCGAGACCACCTGGGCGGGCTCCAGACCTTCGGGTGTGCGAGGGAAATAGCTCTTGTTGCCCAGGTTGCGACCGGTCCGTACGAAGAACACCTGGATGCAGGCCGAGCCGCCGCGCACGGCACAGGCGAGGATATCGAGGTCACCGCTCTCCCCGCTCACGTACTGGCGCTCCTGCACCCGTCGCAGGGTCCGGATCTGATCGCGCAGGCGCGCCGCCTGCTCGAAATCCAGGTCGCCGGCGGCCTTTTCCATCCGCGCCCCCATGCCGTCGATCACCTGGCCGGTCCTGCCTTCGAGGAACAGGGCGGTGTCGCGGACATCGGCGGCATAGTCCCGCGCGCTGACGAGCCCCACGCAGGGTCCGGTGCAACGCTTGATCTGGTATTGCAGGCAGGGCCGGGACCGGTTGTGAAAGAAGCTGTCCTCGCACTGCCGAACAGGGAACAGCTTCTGCAACAGCTGGAGGGTCTGCCGTACCGACCCGGCGCTGGGGTAGGGCCCGAAGTACCTCCCGGGCGCGTCCCGCCGCCCGCGGTGGAAGGCGAGCCGCGGAAAGTCGCCGTCCGACAGGTAGATGTACGGGTAGCTCTTGTCGTCGCGCAGAAGCACGTTGTAGCGCGGCTTCAGGCTCTTTATGAGGTTGTTCTCGAGAATCAGGGCCTCGGCCTCGGTCTCGGTGACCGTGACCTCGATGTCTCGGACCTGGGACACCATGACCTGCAGGCGACGGTTGAGCGAGCGGGTGAAATACGTGGCGACGCGGCGCTTGAGATCCTTTGCCTTGCCCACGTACAGGGCCCGGCCCTCGCCGTCAATCATCCGATAGACGCCGGGTCGACTGGTCAGGTGCTGGAGGAACGCACTCGGATCGAACGCCCCGGGGGGCTCACGCGCTGCCATGGAGGCATTATAGGGGCACTGCCAGGTCTCTTGCGCGCGCCACCCTGTCCCGGGACAGGGTGGCAGTGGGGCTTTCCCGCGGCCCGGTGTCAGTCTTCGGGTCCGAGCAGTCCGTAGCGCATGGCCAGATGGGTGAGCTCCACGTCGTTGTCCACCCCGAGCTTCTCGAATATCCGCTGACGGTAGGTGCTGATGGTCTTGGGGCTCAGGCAAAGGGAGTCGGCGATGTCCTGGTTGCGGTGCCCACGGACAATCATCAGCGTCACCTGCAGCTCGCGCTTGGACAGCAGGGCGAATGGGTCGCCACCCGTCTGCCGGCTCTTGTGCTGGAAGCCAGCGAGCGCGAGCCGCTTCGCGACATCGCTGGAGACAAAGGGCTTGCCTTCCGCGACCGTTCGTATTGCCTCGAGCATCTCCTCGGCTCCGCAGCCTTTGGACACGTACCCCAGGGCGCCGGCCTCCTGGAGCTGGGTCGGAAAGGGATCATCCCTGCGCACGGTGACGGCGATCACCTGCACATCCGGATGGAATCGCCGTATACGCCGGGTCGCCTCGATGCCGCCGATACCGGGCATGCTGACGTCCATGAGAACCAAATCCGGCCGGGCCCCGCTGACTTTCGCCAGCGCTTCTTCCCCGCTGGAAGCCTCGTCGACGACCTCGACGTCGGGTGCCGCCTGGAGGATGCTCCGGAAGCCCGTCCGCACGAGGGCATGGTCGTCCACCAGGAGTACTCTGATCATGGCTCGAGGGGCACCCCGAGAGGATCCAGACTTCCGGGGCCCGTCGGAACGACCCATGGCGGCCACACGCTTACCCCGTTCATCCATGAGGTTGTTCTCTGTGTGCTTCTGTCCGCCTGCAAGGCCCCCTTGGGGGCCTTGTCCCGTCCATCTGCGGTATGGGCGGCCTGCCCCGCTGCCCGCCGGGCACCCGCGGGCGCAGCCCCACGGAGCCCGCCCAGCGCCACTCGCCGATCCATCGCCTGCTGGCGGAGAGGGTGGGATTCGAACCCACGGAGGGTCGCCCCTCAACGGTTTTCAAGACCGTCGCATTCGGCCGCTCTGCCACCTCTCCTGGTCGTGTCGCGCCAGCGCAGTTGGCGCCTGTGGTCATTCGGCATTATCACCATCTTGGAACCGGCGAATCAACCTCCTGCGCCGACCCTCTCCTCCACCCTCTGTCCCGGCCCGCGGCTCTGGAAAAAGCGAATGACGCCCCCATGTTTCCGATGTTGCAGTTTGAATCCGCTTCGCTATGCTTGCGGAACCCGAATGGCCCTGCGGGGTCTGACACATCCAGTAAGCCCTAGACTTTCGAAGGAGCCGATCTGATCATGAACCGTCTCGACTATTCAGTGGCGCGCTCCGACGCAGGCGCCGTCTCGACCAACAAGGTCGTCAAGAACACCTATCTGCTGCTGTCGGCAACCCTGCTCTTCAGCGCCGTGACCGCGCTGATCTCCATGGCGATGGCCGTGCCCGTGTGGGTATACACCGTGTCGGTGATCGGGGCCATGCTGCTCGGGATGTTCGCGCTGCCGCGCACCGCCAACTCGTCCAGCGGGCTCGGCGTAATCTTCCTGATTACGGGCCTCATGGGATTCGGCCTGGGGGCGATTCTGACGGTCTACATGTCGCTGCCCCAGGGGCCCCAGACAGTCGCCACGGCCCTCGGGGGCACGGGCGTCATATTCCTCGGACTCTCGGGCTACGCGCTGACCACCCAGCGGGACTTCAGCTTCATGGGCGGCTTCGTGTTCGCGGGGATGATGGTGATGCTGATCGCCGTGCTCGCCAACATCTTCCTGCAGATGCCCGCGCTGCAGCTGGCGATAGCCGCCGGCTTCATCCTGCTAATGAGCGCCTACATTCTGTTCCAGACCAGCCAGATGGTGAACGGCGGGGAAACCAACTACATCCACGCCACCTTCGGGCTGTATCTGGCCATCTTCAATATCTTCATCAGCCTGCTGCAGATCCTGGGGGTCATGGGCGGCGACGAGTAGCTGCCCGGACTTTCGGGTCCCGGCAAAGCCCCGGCGAATGCCGGGGTTTCTTTTTGGGGAGCGGACATGAACAACATCTGGCTGCAGATAGCGAGCGCCGTTCTGGTGGTCATGATGCTCGTCTTCCTGTACCCGGCGGCCAAGCACTGGCTCAAGAACGGCCCCCGGGCGCAGGAGGGAGACTGGCGGGCGGCCATCTTCCCGCTGGCCCTGGTGGTGCTGTTCGTCGTGCTGCTGGTGATCATGGTCCGCTGAGGCGCCGCACGGGGTCTCAGCGGACCACCTCCGTCCCGCCCATGTAGGGCCGCAGCGCCTCGGGCACCTCGATGCTCCCGTCGGCCTGCTGGTAGTTCTCCATGACGGCCACCAGGCAGCGCCCCACGGCGAGCCCGGACCCGTTCAGGGTGTGGAGCAGCTCCGGCTTGCCCGTCTCGGGGTTGCGCCAGCGCGCCTGCAGGCGCCGGGCCTGAAAGTCCTCGAAATTGCTGCAGGACGAGATCTCGCGGTACCTGCCCTGCCCCGGCAGCCAGACCTCCAGGTCGTAGGTCTTGGCGGCGGAGAAGCCCAGATCCCCGGTACAGAGGCTGACCACGCGGTAGGCCAGACCGAGCCGTTGCAGGATGGCCTCGGCGTGCCCGGTCAGCTCCTCGAGGGCCGCGTAGGACTCCCCGGGCCGCACCGCCTGTACCAGCTCTACCTTCTCGAACTGGTGCTGGCGGATCATGCCGCGGGTGTCCTTGCCGTGGGAGCCGGCCTCGCTGCGGAAGCAGGGGGTGTGGGCCGCCCAACGCCGCGGCATGGCTGCGTCCTCGACGATCAGGTCCCGGACCAGGTTGGTCACCGGCACCTCGGCGGTGGGGATGAGGTAGAGGCTCTTGTCGGTGAATCGAGTGGCGGGCCTGATTGGCTTCTCGCCCCGCCCGGCGGTCGCGGCTGTCCCATACGCGTCCCTGTCGTCGGATTCCTCGCGCGGCACCCGGAACAGATCCGCCTCGAACTTGGGCAGCTGGCCGGTCCCGCGCAAGCTGTCCGCGTTCACCAGATAGGGTACGTAGGCCTCGGTGTAGCCGTGCTCAGCCGTGTGGACGTCGAGCATCAGCTGTATCAGGGCACGGTGCATCCGCGCCAGGGGGCCGGTCATCACCGCGAACCGGGCCCCGGCGATCCTGGCGGCGGCCTCCAGGTCCATCCATCCGGAGCCGGCCCCCAGATCCACGTGGTCCCGCGGCTCGAACTCGAACCGCGGAGGCTCGCCCCAGCGGCGCTCCTCGCGATTCGCCGTCTCGTCCCGGCCTTCGGGGACCGAGGGGTGAGGCAGATTGGGGATCCCGAGCGCGATCCCGCGCACCTCCTCCTGGACCGCGGTGAGCTCTTCCTCCGCGGCCTTGAGCCGCGTGCCGAGGTCCGAGACCCGATCCAGGAGGGGCTGGATGTCTTCGCCCGCCGCTTTTGCCCGGCCGATCTCCCTGGAACGGGCGTTTCGCTCGCCCTGCAGCTCCTGGGTGGCAACCTGCAGGGCCTTGCGGCGGTCCTCGAGCGCGGACAGCCCCTCGACGTCGAGCTCGAAGCCGCGCGGCGCCAGGCGCCGGGCAACCTCGTCAGGCTCTGCTCTCAGCAGTCTGGGATCCAGCATCACTCACTCACCGGTGTCGACCCGGGCCGGCCAGCTCAGGATGCGGCCCGGCGGAACCAGGGCCCGGAGATGCCCGAGCACGCGCTCGACCTTCCCGGGCTCGTCGAAGAACTCAAGGACCAGAGGAAGATCGAGCGAGACGTCCAGCAGCGTCGCCGAATGCATCCGGCCGGACTGCCCGAATCCCGCGATCCCTCTGAAAGCGGTCACCCCGCAGACCTTCTCCTCGTCGTGCAGCAGGCGCATGAGACGCTGGAACTGGTGCTCGCCCTCGGTCAGGTAGACGCGGACCACCGTCACTTCGACCTCGCTCATAGCTGCCTCCCGAGGCTGAGTCCGATCCAGGCGGCGGCCAGACACCCCGTCACGCTGAACACCGCGTTGAGCACCGCCTTGGCGAGCTCCGCCTGCTCGATCAGGTTGAGGGTCTCGATCGAGAAAGTCGAGAAGGTGGTGAACGCTCCGAGCAGCCCGATCAAAAGGGCCGCCCGGACCTCGGGCCCCACCGTCATGCGCTCGAGGAGCACCACGTACAGGAACCCCATCGCCAGGGAGCCCGCCAGATTCACCACGAGGGTCCCGTAGGGGAACCCCCGCCCCAGCACGGCGTACGTCGCGCTGGACACCCAGTACCGCAGCAGCGCCCCGAGGGCGCCGCCGGCGGCGATCGCAAGCACCTGACCCACCTTACGCGGCCCCCGTCTTCAGGTCCGCGCATTGTACACGGGCGCAGTGCGCCGACGAAGGCGCCGACCGGCCGCGGTGTTGGAAGCCGCCGCCCCGCCGGCCCTCTACTCGGCGGTGCCCTTGCCCCGGGCCAGACGATCGAGGTCTCGGAGATGAGCCAGGCGCTCGCCGATGCGGATCTCCAGCCCCCGATCCACCGGCCGGTAGTAGCGGCGCTGGCCCAGCCCTTCGGGAAAGTAGGTCTCGCCGGCGGCGTAGGCCTCGGGCTCGTCATGGGCGTAGCGGTAGGCCCGCCCGTAGCCCAGCTCCTTCATCAGCCGCGTGGGCGCATTGCGCAGATGCACGGGCACCTCCAGCGACCCCGATCCCCGGGCGTCCTCCATGGCGCCCTCGAAGGCGCGATAGACCGCATTGCTCTTGGGTGCGCTGGCGAGGTAGACGACCGCCTGGGCCAGGGCAAGGTGGCCCTCGGGGCTGCCGAGCCGCTGGTAGGCGTCCCAGGCATCGAGCGCCAGCTGCAGGGTGCGGGGATCGGCGTTGCCGATGTCCTCGGAGGCCATCCGGACCAGTCGCCGGGCGACATAGACGGGATCGCAGCCGCCGTCGAGCATGCGGCACAACCAGTACAGGGCGGCGTCGGGATCCGAGCCCCGCACGCACTTGTGAAGGGCCGATATCTGGTCATAGAAGGCCTCGCCGCCCTTGTCGAAGCGGCGCAGGCTGCCGCCGGCCACCTCGGCGACCACGGCATCCCCGATCGGACCGCGCCCCGTCAGGTCGGCCGCCAGCTCCAGGATGCTCAGGGCCCGGCGCGCGTCCCCGTCCGCCGCCTGGGCGAGGCGCCGCCTGGACTCCGGGGCCATGCTCAGCCCGTCCGCGCCCAGACCCCGCTCCGGGTCGGCGAGGGCCCGGTCGATGATCCGCTCCAGGTCGTCGGTCGACAGGGCTTTGAGCACGTAGACCCGGGCCCGGGACAACAGCGCGTTGTTGAGCTCGAAGGAGGGGTTCTCCGTGGTCGCACCCACGAACACGAGCGTTCCATCCTCGACGTGGGGCAAAAAGGCATCCTGCTGCGCCTTGTTGAAACGGTGGACCTCGTCGATGAAGAGCAGCGTTCGCCTGGCCTCCCGTGCTCTCGCCTCCCGGGCCCGCTCCACCGCGGAGCGCACGTCCTTGACACCCGCGAGCACTGCGGAGAGGCTCAGGAACAGAGCCCCGGAGTGGGCGGCGATGAGCCGGGCCAGCGTCGTCTTGCCGGTTCCAGGCGGCCCCCAGAGCACCATGGAGTGCAACCGGTCCTCTTCCACGGCGCGCCGCAGGGGCTTGCCCGGGCCGAGCACGTGCCCCTGCCCGAAGAACTCGTCCAGCGCGCGCGGGCGCATGCGATCGGCCAGCGGCCGGGTGGCGTCCCCGTCGGAGGCGAAGAGGTCGGGAGAGGGCGTCATGGCCGGGGGCTCAACGCCGGAGAACGTCCACGCCCGCGGGCGGCTCGAAGCGAAAGCTGGCGTCGTCGAGAGCCGGATTCCTCTGCAGGTTCGAGAAACGGAACAGCGACGTCTGGCCCAGCTTGTCCACCATCTGCATGCGGGCGAGCACGCCGCCTTCAAAGCCGAGCCGCACCTCCTCGAACTGACTGTCCTCGTCCCGCGGCGTCAGGACCACCCAGGTCAGATCCGAGGCGCGGGCCCCGTCGTCCGCGCGGATCTCGAATCCCTCCCCGAGCGGTGCCGTGCCGCTCAGCACCTGAGCGGGGCTGCCTTCCAGGGCGCGGGCCTGATCCTGGCGGGTCACCTGCTCGAGGTCCGGATCGTAGATCCAGATGGTCTCCCCGTCGGCGACGATCTGCTGCGGATAAGGCGCCCGGTAGTCCCAGCGGAACCGCCCCGGGCGACGGATGGCCAGCGAGCCGCTGGACTGCTGCGCATCCTCGCCGGAGGCGTCGACCACCGTCTGCTCGAAGTCGGCGCTGAGGGTTTGAAGGCCGTCCAGAAAGGCGCGCAGCTGCTCGGGCCCTGTCTGCCCGCACCAGCCGTCGACCGCGGCCAGAAGGCCGACGCCGGCGATCAGCCGGCGTCCCGTGATGGCGAAGAAACGCATGTCAGTCTCCCGGGGGCGGGGGCGCCAGGACCTCGCGATTGCCGTTGTGCTCTGGGGCGCTCACCACCCCTGTGCGCTCCATCTCCTCGATCAGCCGGGCCGCGCGGTTGTAGCCGATCTTGAGCCTGCGCTGAACGCCCGAGATCGACGCCCGGCGCGTCTCGGTGACGATGCGCACCGCCTCGTCGTACAGGGGATCGGACTCCTCCGTTCCGCCCTGACCCTCGCTCAGACCCGGAATCGCCTCCGCGGGTTCCTGGAGCACCTCGTCCACGTAGTTCGGCTCACCCGTGCCCCTGAGGTACTCCACCACCCTGTGCACCTCGTTGTCATCGACGTAGGCCCCGTGAATCCGTTGGGGAATACTGCCGCCGGGCGCCAGGTAGAGCATGTCCCCGTGGCCGAGCAGATGCTCTGCGCCCATCTGGTCGAGGATGGTGCGCGAATCCACGCGGGCGGAGACCTGGAAGGCGATTCGGGTGGGTATGTTGGCCTTGATCAGGCCCGTGATCACGTCCACCGAGGGGCGCTGGGTGGCCAGAAGGAGATGCACGCCCGCGGCCCGTGCCTTCTGAGCCAGCCGGGCGATGAGCTCCTCCACCTTCTTGCCCACCACCATCATCATGTCGGCCAGCTCGTCGATGATGACGACGATGTACGGCAGCTGCTCCAGGGGAGGCGCGCTCTGCGGGCCGTTCGCGAGGGGGTCGGGCTCGAACAGCGGATCGACGATGGGTCGGCCCGCCTTCTCGGCGTCGACCACCTTGCGGTTGAAGCCCGCGATGTTGCGCACACCCAGGGCCGCCATCAGACGGTAGCGGCGCTCCATCTCGGCCACGCACCAGCGCAGGGCGTTGGCCGCTTCCTTCATGTCCGTCACCACGGGGGTCAGGAGGTGCGGTATCCCCTCGTAGACGGAGAGCTCCAGCATCTTGGGGTCGATCATGATCAGCCGCACCTGCTCCGGGCTGGCCTTGTAGAGCAGGCTGAGGACCATGGCGTTGATCGCGACGGACTTTCCCGACCCCGTGGTCCCGGCGATCAGCGCATGGGGCATCCGCCCCAGGTCGGCGACCACCGGATGACCCGCAATGTCCTTGCCGAGGGACAGGGTGAGCGGCGAGCGCGCCTTGTCGTAGGCCTCCGATCTGAGCACCTCGCTCAGGAAGACGGTCTCGCGCCGCTCGTTCGGGATCTCGATGCCGATGGTCGACTTGCCGGGGATCACCTCGACCACCCGGACGCTGACCGTCGACAGTGCGCGGGCCAGATCCTTCGCCAGGTTCGTCACGCGGCTCGCCTTGGTCCCCGGCGCCAGATGGAGCTCGAAGAGGGTGACCACGGGACCGGGATGGACCGACTCCACCTCCGCCTCGATCCCGAAGTCCTTGAGCTTCATCTCGACCTGACGAGAGAGCGCGTGCAGGGCCTCCTTCGAGTAGCCGCTCTCACGGGCTCCCGGCTCGGTCAGCAGCGCGAGGCCCGGGAGCCCCCCCTCGGCGGACGGCTCGAACAGCGGGACCTGCCGCTCCTTCTCCGCGCGCGGACTGGGCTTGACCTGCTTGATCAGGGGCTCGATCTTGGTGGGGCGGCGATTCTCGGCCTTCTTCTTCTGCACGTTCACCGCCGCCGTGCGCTGCCGACGCGCCCGCCTCGCGGCCCAGCGCTCGGCGAGCCTGCGGGGCAACGCCGCGGTCTCGTCGAGCGCCCAGAGCGTGAATCCACCCACCGCGTCCATCACTGCGAGCCAGGAGACCCCCGTGAACAGGGTGAATCCGCTGAGGAACACCGCCAGCAGCAGCAGGGTGCTGCCGGCGCCGCTGAACACCGCGATCAGGTGGGAGCGCAGCAGCTCACCCAGCACCCCGCCCGCCCCCATCGGCAGCGCGGTGATCAGGTCCGCGGCATAGATCGACGCCAGGGCGCTGCCGGCCGCCACCGTCAGCACGAATCCGAGCCAGCGCAGGGCCATGAGATGCGGGTGCAGGTCGTCGGCCGGACCGCGCGAGCGAAAGACCAGCCAGCCGCTCCAGGCCACCATCACCGGAAAGAGGTAGGCCAGAAGCCCGAACAGATAGAGGAGCACATCGGCGACCCAGGCGCCCGCGGGGCCGGCGGCGTTGTGGACCTCGTCGGTGGGCCCGGTGTAGGACCAGCCCGGATCGGCTGGGGAGTAGGTGAGCAGCGCCAGCAGGAAATAGGTCGCCGTGAAGAGCAGCACGAGCAGCGCGCCCTCCCGAATCCTGTGCCCCATCTGCGAGGTCAAGCCGGGGGCCTGATCGTTCTTTCGCGCCTGTGCCACCAAGTCGTCTGGGCCTATAAATCTTTCTGAAAATTAATCTGTTATGATACTTATTTCGGCTAGTTTGACAACAGCCCGCGCAGGGCGGGATGGATCAGCTCCCCGGCCTGCACATTGAGTCCCGCACGCAGCGCGGGGTGCACCCTCCAATCCTCGCCGGCCATGGCCAGGACGTAGGGAAAGAGGCTCGCGGACAGGGCGACGGAGGCCGTGCGCGGTACCGCCCCGGGCATGTTGGTGACGGCGAAGTGCACTACGTCCGATACCCGGTAGGTCGGGTTCTCGTAGGTGGTCGGTCGCGTGGTCTCGATGCACCCGCCCTGGTCGACCGAGATGTCGGCGATCACGCTGCCCGGCCGCATGCCCGCGACCTGATCGGCGCGCACCAGGTGGGGCGCCTCCGCGCCCGGGACGAGCACCGCGCCCACCAGCAGATCCGCCTGGCGGATCTCCATGTCGATGCGCTCGTCGTAGGGATAGAGCGCCGTGACGTTGAGTCCCGCCCGATGCATCTCCTGGAGCTTTGGGGGACTCTTGTCGAACACCACCACCTCCGCGCCCAGGGCCGCCGCCGCACGTGCCGCGTTCCCCCCCGCGTGCCCCGCGCCCAACACCACCACGCGCCCGCGCTCGGCGGCGGGCACGCCGCCGAGCAGCAGTCCCCTGCCCCCGGCGTGGCGGTGCAGCAGCGTGGCGCCCACCTGGACACCGATCCGCCCGGCGATATCGCTCATCGGCGCGAGTATTGGCAGTCCGCCGCCCTCCTGGACCGTCTCGAACGCCACGGCGGTCAGCCCGATCTCCAACAGCCTCCGCATCAGGTCCGGATTGGCGGCCAGGTGAAGGAAACAGAACAGCAGATGGTCCGGACGCAGGAGGCCAATTTCGGGGTCCACGGGCTCCTTGACCTTGACCACCAGCTCCGATTCGCCGTACAGGGCCTCCGCGTCCGGCAGAATCTCGACCCCAAGCTCGGTGTAGCGCTCGTCCGGGAAGCCGCTGGCGTCCCCGGCGCCGCTCTCGAGGGCAACGCGGTGCCCCGCCCGGACGAGATCCCCGCAGGCACAGGGCACCAGACCCACGCGCCCTTCCCGCACCTTGATCTCCCGGGGAATGCCTATCCGCATGAAGACTCCTTTGCCCTGCCCGAACGCATATCTTACTATTGGTGACTTACGCCCAAGCCGGCGTGTCCATCGGGTCCGCCCCGCCGCCCGCCGGGCATCCAGGCCCTGCAGCGCGCCTTCATGATAGACCCTTCGCCCCAGATTCAGGAGTGGTTCCCCAGATGAGCGAGACCAAGCACTGTCGCCTGCTGATACTCGGCTCCGGCCCGGCCGGCTACACGGCTGCAGTCTATGCCGCCCGCGCCAACCTGAAGCCCGTGCTGGTAACGGGTCTGGAGCAGGGCGGCCAGCTCATGACGACCACGGACGTCGACAACTGGCCGGGCGACGCCGAGGGCGTGCAGGGCCCGGAGCTCATGGAGCGCATGCTCAAGCACGCCCAGCGCTTCGACACCGAGGTCGTGTTCGACCACATCAACAAGGCCGATCTGTCGAAGCGGCCGTTCACCCTGACCGGCGACTCCGCGGTGTACACCTGCGACGCATTGATCGTCGCCACGGGCGCGTCGGCCAAGTATCTCGGCATCCCCTCCGAGGAGGCCTTCAGGGGGCGCGGCGTCTCCGCCTGCGCCACCTGCGACGGCTTCTTCTACAAGGGACAGAAGGTGGCCGTCATCGGCGGCGGGAACACGGCGGTCGAAGAGGCCCTCTATCTCTCCAACATCGCCTCGGAGGTGACCCTGGTTCATCGCCGTGACGCACTGCGGGCGGAGAAGATCCTCCAGGACAAGCTCTTCGAGAAAGCGGAGAACGGGAACGTCCGCATCGAGTGGCGCCACGTGCTGGACGAGGTACTGGGCGACGACAGCGGCGTCACCGGCATGCGCATCAGGAATGTCGAGGACAAGTCGACCACAGACATCGCGCTGCAGGGCGTCTTCATCGCCATCGGTCACCAGCCGAACACGCAGCTGTTCGAGGGCCAGCTGGACATGGCCAACGGCTGGATAAAGGTCAGGAGCGGCGTCGACGGCAACGCCACTGCGACCTCGGTCGAGGGCGTGTTCGCGGCGGGCGACGTGATGGACCACGTATACCGCCAGGCGGTCACCTCGGCCGGTGCAGGCTGTATGGCAGCCCTCGACGCGGAGAAGTACCTGGACACTGAGGGCTGACCGGGGCAGCTCCGGGCGGACCTGCACGATCCTTCCCGCTCCCCGCTCGGCAGGGCCGACACCGGCCGCCCTGAGGGGGGACCGGAGAGAGGCAGAGACATTCGGCGAGACCCCCATGGGCGACCTGCGGCTGGACATCATCGAGAGCCTGGACGCCGTCTCCTCGCAGGAGTGGAACCGGGTCGCGGGCACATCCAACCCGTTCCTTCGCCACGAGTTTCTCGCTGCCCTGGAGCATCAGGGGTGCGTGGGCGAGCGCTACGGCTGGATACCCCAGCACCTGAGTTTGCGTGACGAGGCCGGCCGGCTGGTCGGCGCCGCTCCGCTGTACCTCAAGCTCAATTCTTACGGGGAGTTCGTCTTCGACTGGTCCTGGGCGCACGCCTACGACC
>JASFUT010000003.1:0-30700 GCA_050050175.1 Chromatiales bacterium | reverse complement strand
GCCAGAGGGTTGGCGGGCGAGCGCCCCTCGAACTCGCCGAAGATCTCCTCCGGCGGCTTGCCCAGCGTGTTGGTGAGCACGTTGAGCCGCCCGCGGTGGGCCATGCCGATCACCAGCTCGTCGACCCCCTTGGCGCCGGCGCGCTGGATGATGTCGTCAAGCAGGGGGATGAGCGCCTCCGCCCCCTCCAGGGAGAACCGCTTCTGGCCCACGTAGCGCATGTGGAAGTATTTCTCGATTCCCTCCGCGGCGGTGAGCAGGGTCAGCAGCCAGCGCCTGTGATCGTCGTTGATCTCGGGCCGCGCCTGGTAGCCCTCGATGCGCTTCTGGATCCAGCGTTTCTCGCGCGTGTCCGTGGTGTGCATGTACTCCGAGCCCAGGGTTCCGCAGTAGACCGAGCGCACGAACTGCAGGATCTCGCGCAGCGTCATGCGGTCGGGCGCGTACAGGGAGCCGGTGTTGAACACCGTATCCATGTCGGGATCGGCGAGGTGGTGGTAGGCCGGATCCAGGTCGGGGACCGGCTCCGGGCGATGCAGGTCCAGCGGATCGAGCCGCGCGTTCTGGTGGCCCCGGACGCGGTAGGCGTTGATCAGGCGAAGCACCGCCGCCTGCTTCTCGGCCGCGCCCGGCGGCATGCGCTCGCGCAGCGTGCCGTGGGCAGCGCTGCGCTCCCGGGCGAGTCGAGCGAAGTTGTGGCGCACGGGTCCGTGGGGGATCTCCCGGGAGGCGCCCCCCCCCTGCGTCAGCAGCCCTTCGAAGCGGATGCGCCAGGCCTCGGGGACGCTCGAAGGGTCCTGCAGGAAACGCTCGTAGAGGTCTTCGACGAAAGCCGCATTGCCCCCGTAGAGGCCCGAGGACGCCTGAAGCATTTCAAGGAGGGCGCTCATATGGACGGTGCGGCCCGAACACTCGTGCGATGTTGCCCGACATACTAGCACACGGGCGCCCAGGGACCCGGTCGGGGCCCTGGGGGCGACGGCGGGCGGTCGCGCTCCCGTGGAATTGCCGGCGGCGGCACTGTAATGTACGAAGGTCCCGGCTAGAGTTGGGATGTCGGACACAGCCGGGCGCGCGCACCGCGAGCGGACGGCAAGCCGGAGCCTCCTGGATGGGCGGGAACGGACCAGTCGAGCCGCACAACCTGAGCGTCAGCGCCCTGGAGGCGGACGTGGCGTACTTCGATGCGCGCCTGTCGCTGCTGGGGGACGCGCCGGCCACCCGCTATCAGTCCGCCCAGATCAAGACCTACCGCCTGCTCGAGGAATCCCTGTCGTCCCTGCTGGCGGAGCTTCGGACCCGCAAGCCGTACGGCGCCCGGAAATAGGGCAGCTCCTGCCGGCCCGGTGTCAGTTTTTTTTCCATCCGCGGGCCCGGATGGACCGCGGTCCGTTGGGGCGGGGATGCAGACCTGGGGCCGGCATGGCGCGCGCTATTGCGGAAATCCGCGCCTGATGCGTGTCAGGTTTCTTTACACTGGCTGGCGGGCGAACGACTGATTGCGGGACAGCTCAGAAAATCATGCATGGTAATCAGCGGCTTGCGGTCATCGGCATGATTTCTGCAAACGAGCAGGCCAGAGTGCTCAGAAACGGTTTGACGTCGAGAGGGATGATGGATGCATAAGAAATTCAGACAACTGGTGGAGGGGATTGCGCTGGTCGGATTGCTGACCGCCGGCCAGGCGGCCTGGGCCGGGATATCCGTGAGCCCAGTGGACAACCCGACGTCTTTTGACTACTTCAATCCGCTGTTCGGTGGACTCGACCCCGACATCGGAAGCCAGGACGGCTGGCAGCCCGGCCCGGTCGTGCTGTTCGACTCAAATGACACGAACAGCACGGACGAGACATGGGACAAGATCCTGGAAAACCCGTCGATAGGCGAAGCGCCCACCGGAGAACAGTACCTCCTGTATGAGCGCCTCACGACAAACGACACCGTCGCTGACGATCCCTGGCTCGGGTGGAGCATGGAGCTGACGACCCCCGGCTGGGCCTGGGTGGACGGCTCCGGCGTCATCGAGGTCCTGGTCGGCAGCAACTGGGAAGAGATCGCCGGGCCCAATGAGGGCACCGCCAGTATCACGGGGGATGTCTACGACTTCCTCTTCGACCTGACGAATACCACCGGCCCGGTGACGGCGATCGGAGCCGGCGCGAGCTCGGACCTGCGCATCCGTGCCGAGATCGAGTGGGTGGGGGGGGTGCCTTACTCCGACGCCAACATCGGCGTGTCCCAGGGACTGGGCACCGAGGGTGGCGACGGCGGAGATGGCGGAAATGGGAAAGTGCCCGTGCCCGCGACCCTGCCGCTGCTGCTCGGAGGCCTCGCGGGCATGGGCTATGTCCGCCGCCGGAGAGCCCCTCGCGGCTGATCCGTTGCACCCCGCGCACGACGAGGCGGGGGTAACGAGCGAAAGAGCCAGAGCCCCTTCGCCCGCCGGGCGGAGGGGTTTTCTTTTATGGCCTCGCTTGGGCCACGACCGCGGGGTATGGTGCCCCAGACACGACTCGAACGTGTGACCTTCCGCTTAGGAGGCGGATGCTCTATCCTGCTGAGCTACTGGGGCGGATCGGACGATCTGACTTGGCGAAGTGGCGTCGGCGTGGATCTGGTGGAGCCGAGGGGGGTCGAACCCCTGACCTTCGCATTGCGAACGCGACGCTCTCCCAACTGAGCTACGGCCCCTGGAATTTCCGCGCCATTCTATCACCAAACCCTGCGTGCCCAGCAACTTGCATCGCTCCCGAGCCGGGCCCATAATTTGCCAATGCCCTGGGCCGCGACAGCCCCCGGCCGATGCTGGAAACCCGACAACTCCTCTTCCCCACCAGCTTTCCGCCGATTCGGCGGGACCGGTTGACCACCCTCCAGGTCAACCTGGGGTACCTGTGCAACCAGTCCTGTACCCACTGCCACGTGGGCGCGGGGCCCGGGCGCACCGAGCGGATGGATGCGCGCACGGCCGGAAAGGTCCTCGACTTCGCGCGGGCCGCACGCGTCGGAACCCTCGACCTCACGGGCGGCGCGCCCGAGCTCAACCCTCAGTTCCGCCGGCTGGTGAAGGAGGCGCGCGGGCTGGGGCTCCATGTCGTCGACCGCTGCAACCTGACGATCCTCGATGAGCCCGGGCAGGAGGACCTGGCCGGGTTCCTCGCCGCCAACCGGGTGGAGGTCGTGGCGTCGCTGCCCTGCTACCTGGAGGAGAACGTCGACGCCCAGCGCGGCAAGGGCGTGTTCGACGGCAGCATCCGCGGGCTGCAGCGGCTCAATGACTTGGGCTATGGCGTCGACGGCGATCTCGTGCTCAGCCTGGTCTACAACCCGCAGGGCGCCAGCCTGCCTCCGCCCCAGGCCTCGCTCGAGGCGGACTACCGCCGCCATCTCGGCGAGCGCTACGGCATCCGCTTCCACCGGCTCCTGACGCTTGCCAACATGCCGATCATGCGCTTCGGCAGCACGCTGCGCTCCAAGGGCCAGTTCGACTCGTACATGGATCTGCTGCGCTCCGCCCACCGTCCGGAGAACCTGGAGGCGGTGATGTGCCGCACGCTGATCAGCGTGGACTGGCGCGGCTACGTCTACGACTGCGATTTCAACCAGATGCTCGACATGCCGATGGAGTCCGGCGGGGGTGTGCCGCTGCATATCGAGGCGCTCCTGGAGCGCTCGCTCGCGGGGCGCTCCATCCGGGTCGCCGAGCATTGTTACGGCTGCACTGCAGGGCAGGGCAGCAGCTGCGGAGGAGCCCTGGAAAGGTGAAACGACGATCTGGACCCCGACTGTCCGTCATAGTCCCCGTTCTGAACGAAGGCGGAATCATCCGCTCCCTTCTCGAATCGCTCCAGCCGCTGCGCGCCGCCGGCCACGAGGTGGTGGTGGTCGACGGCGGCAGCACCGACGAAACACTCGCCCGGGTGGACGGGCTCGCCGATCAGGTGCTGACCACGTCCCCGGGCCGCGCCGCGCAGATGAACACCGGGGCCCGCTCGTCATCGGGCGACATCCTCTGGTTCCTCCACGCGGACAGCGTCTTTCCGCCGGGTGCGGCGCAAGCGATCGGCGACTGTCTGCGCGGCGGCGACCGGGTCTGGGGGCGCTTCGACGTGCGCCTCTCGGGCCGCCGGGTGCTGCTGCGGGTGGTGGAGCGCGCCATGAACTGGCGCTCCCGGCTCACCGGCATCGCCACCGGCGACCAGGGGATCTTCGTGCGCCGCAGCGCCTTCTTCCTGGCGGGCGGCTTTCCGACCGTGCCCCTGATGGAGGACATTGCTTTGAGCCGCCGGCTCAGGCGGATGAGCCCCCCGGCCGCGCTGCCCGGGCCGATCCTCACCTCGGCGCGTCGCTGGGAGCGCCGCGGGCCGGTGAAGACGGTCCTCCTCATGTGGCGTCTGCGCCTGGCCTTCGCGCTCGGTGCCGACCCGGCGAAGCTCGCCCGGCTCTACGGAACGTGCCCGACCCCCAGGCACGGATCCTGATCTTCGCCAAGACCCCCGTCCCGGGGCGCGTCAAGACGCGGCTCATCCCCGTGCTCGGTCCCGCGGGGGCGGCGGCTCTTCAGCGGCGCCTGCTGGAGCGCATCCTGCATCTGGCCATGGACGCCAGACTCTGTCCCGTGGAGTGCTGGTACTGGCCGAGTCTTGACGACCCCGCCTTCGAGCGCTGGCGTGGCGATCCCGACCTCAGCTTCCACCGCCAGCCCGCCGGGGACCTGGGCGAGCGCATGTGCGCCGCCGCCGCGCGGGCGCTGCGCGTGGCGCAGCGCGTGCTGATCATCGGCGCGGACTGCCCCCTGTGGACAGGGCAGGACCTCGAGGCCGCCCTGGCCGCCCTGGACGACCATGACGCCGTGGTGACCCCGGCGGAGGACGGCGGCTATCTGCTCCTTGGGCTGCGCCGCGCGGCGGCCGAGCTGTTCGATGGGGTGCCCTGGGGGACGGACCGGGTCATGGCCGAGACCCGCGCCCGCCTTGCGGGCCTGGGGTGGCGCTGGCGGGAGCTGCGCACGCTCTGGGACGTGGACCGCCCCGAGGATCTGGCACGTCTGGGCGCCCTCGGGCCCGAGTGGTCCGGGCTCAGCGCTGCAGGATGAGCTCCAGCACCGCCTTGCTTCCGAAGTAGGCGAGCATCAGGAAGGCGAAGCCGACCAGGGTTCCGCGTATGGCGGTGCGTCCCCGCCAGCCGAAGCGGAACCGCCCCCAGAGCAGCATGGCGAACACGATCCAGGAGAGGATCGAGAGCAGCGTCTTGTGCACCAGATGCTGGGCGAACATGTCCTCCAGGAAGACGAAGCCGCTGACCAGGGCGAGGCTCAGCAGGAAGAAGCCGATGCCGATGAGCTCGAACAGCAGTGCCTCCATGGTCTGCAGCGGGGGCAGGGCGCGCACGAAGCCGCCCGGCTGCCGGTTGTGCAGATGGCGGTCCTGGATCGCCAGCAGAATCGCCTGGACGCTCGCCAGGGTTAGCAGGCTGTAGGCGAGCAGCGAGATGAGGATGTGGACGCTCAGCCCCCAGGGGGCACGCTCGTCTCCGCCCGGGGTGCCGAACTGCAGCTCCAGGACGATGGCGACCGCGGCCACGGGCAGGAGCAGTATGCCCAGGTTCTCCACCGGCTTGGTCAGGGACGAGAGCAGCAGCACCAGCGCCACGCTCCAGGCGACCAGCGAGAAGGCGTCGAAGAAGTCCAGACTCAGCCCGGCCGCCGACACGATTCCCTGATACAGGATCAGGCCGTGCAGGGCACTGCCCGCCAGGCCGAGGGCGATGCCGGCCCAGCGTGGCGGGCGCCGGGCCTCCGGCCCGGCGAACAGACGCAGCCCGATGGAGAACCCGGCGGTGAGGTAGCATGCGGCCGCGACAAGGGAGACGAGATGGGCGTTCATATCAGCGGCTTATGTTCGCACAACGCCCTGCGCCAGCGGAAGCGCGCGCCGGGAGCGGGTCCGACTGGTCTATAATGGCGCGATTCTCTGCCATGCCGTCCGAGTGCGGAACAACGCCATGTTCGACAACCTGAGTGAACGACTGGGCCGCGTCCTCGACCAGCTGAGGGGGCAGGCGCGGCTGACCGAGGACAACATTCGCGACACCATGCGCGAGGTGCGCATGGCCCTGCTGGAAGCGGACGTCGCCCTGCCGGTGGTGCGCGAGCTCACGGACCATATCCGCGAGCGCGCGTCCGGCGAGGAGGTCCTGAAAAGCCTCACCCCCGGTCAGATGCTGATCAAGATCGTCAACGACGAGCTGGTCCGCGTCATGGGCGAGGGGAACGAGTCCCTGGACCTCGCCGTTCAGCCGCCCGCCGTGGTGCTCATGGCCGGCCTGCAGGGCTCGGGCAAGACCACCACCGTGGCCAAGCTCGCCCGCTGGCTCAAGGAGCGCCAGGGCAAGTCGGTCATGGTGGTGAGCTGCGACGTCTACCGCCCGGCCGCCATCGATCAGCTCCGGACGCTCTCCGGCGAGGTGGAGGCGCAGTTCTTCCCGAGCAGCCCCGACCAGAAGCCGGTGGCCATCGCCCGCTCGGCCCTGGCCGAGGCGCGAAAGCGCTTCGCGGACGTGCTGATCGTCGACACCGCGGGGCGGCTGCACGTGGACGAGGCCATGATGGCCGAGATCCGGGAGCTCCACGCCGACCTCCAGCCGGTGGAGACCCTGTTCGTGGTCGACGCGATGACCGGCCAGGACGCCGCCAACACGGCCCGCGCCTTCGGCGACGCCCTTCCCCTGACCGGCGTCATCCTCACCAAGGCCGACGGCGATGCCCGCGGGGGCGCGGCGCTCTCGGTGCGGCACATCACGGGCAAGCCCATCAAGTTCCTGGGCGTGGGCGAGCGCACCCAGGCGCTGGAGCCGTTCCACCCGGACCGGGTCGCCTCGCGCATCCTCGGCATGGGCGACGTGCTCTCCCTGGTGGAGGAGGTGCAGCGCAAGGTCGATCAGGACAAGGCCCAGAAGCTCGCGAAGAAGATCCAGAAGGGCAAGGGCTTCGACCTCGAGGACTTTCGCGACCAGATGATGCAGATGAGCCAGATGGGCGGCATGGCGGGCCTGCTCGATAAGATGCCCGGGATGGGCCAGCTCCCCGAGCACGCCAAGCAGCAGGTCAACGACAGGGAGGTGGGCAGGATGATCGCCATCGTCAGCTCCATGACCCCTCAGGAGCGGCGCTTTCCGGGGGTGATCAAGGGCTCGCGCAAGCGGCGCATCGCCCAGGGCTCGGGGACCCAGATCCAGGACGTCAACCGGCTGCTCAAGCAGTTCGCCCAGATGCAGAAGGTGATGAAGAAGATGAAGGGCGGCGGCCTGCAGAAGATGATGCGGGCCATGCAGGGCCGCATGCCGCCCGGCATGCCTTTCTGACCCCCGGCGGTCCTTCACATTTACCGGATTTCGAGTACAATGCGCGGTTTACTTCCGGCGCGCCTGCTGAGGTGCGCCGGGCGGGCCAGAATTCAGCAAGGGTAGCCAATGGTAACGATTCGTCTGTCGAGGACCGGCGCCAAGAAGCGTCCGTTCTATCACATCGTGGTGGCGGACAGCCGCAGTCGGCGCGACGGCCGCAACATCGAGCGCCTCGGCTTCTTCAACCCGGTTGCGACGGGCGGCGAGGAGCGCCTGCGCATCGATCTCGGCCGGGTTGACCACTGGGCCGGCACGGGTGCCAAGCTCAGCGAGCGCGTGGCCGATCTGGTCAAGGAGCACCGGAAGAAGACCGCCGCCTGACCGGCGGCTCCGGCGTCTGCGCCTCCCGGGGGTCGTGCCGTGAGTGCCGAGCCGCCGCCCATCGTGGACGAGCGGAACGCCCTCCACGATCCCGTGGTGCTCGGTCGGATAAGCGGCCTGTTCGGCGTCGCGGGCTGGGTTCGGATCTTCTCCCACACCTCGCCGCGGGAGAACATCCTGAGCTACTCGCCCTGGTACCTGCTTCGCGGCGGGCGCTGGGAGCGGCTCGGCCTCGAGGAGGGCAGGCGCCAGGGCCGATCCGTGGTCGCACGCCTGTCCGGCTGCGCCGACCGGGACCAGGCGGCCCTGCTGGTGGGGTGCGACATCGCCGTCCGGCGTGATCAGCTTCCGGAGGCGGGCGAGGACGAGTACTACTGGACGGACCTCGAAGGGCTGCGGGTGCGCACGGTCGACGGCGTGGATCTGGGTGTGGTGGACCACCTGTTCGAGACCGGGGCCAACGACGTCGTCGTCGTGCGGGGCGATCGGGAGCGACTGATTCCCTATCTCTGGGACAGGGTCGTCCGCTCGGTGGACCTGGAGGCCGGCGAGATGACCGTGGACTGGGATCCGGAGCTGTAGTGCGGTTCGACGTGGTCACCCTGTTCCCGGCGATGTTCCGGGCGCTGAGCGGGCAGGGGATCACCGGACGGGCCGTCGAGCGCGGGATCGCACAGCTGGCGTTCTGGAACCCGCGGGACTACACACGCGACGTCCACCGGACGGTGGACGACCGGCCCTACGGGGGCGGGCCCGGGATGGTGATGAAGCTGGAGCCGCTGCGCGACGCCATCCTCGCCGCGAGGGCGGCCGCCCGTCCGGGGGCCCGGGTGCTGTACCTCAGTCCCCAGGGCCGACGGCTGGATCAGGCCGCGGTGCGCGCCCTGGCCGGCGAGCGGGGTCTGGTACTCGTCGCCGGCCGCTACGAGGGCGTGGACGAGCGCCTGATCGAGCGGTACGTGGACGAGGAGTTGTCCATCGGCGATTACGTGCTGAGCGGGGGCGAGCTGGCCGCCATGGTCCTGATGGACGCGGTCATCCGCCTGATCCCCGGGGCCCTGGGGCACGAGGACTCCGCCGTGCAGGACTCCCACGAGGACGGCCTGCTCGACTGCCCGCACTATACGCGGCCGGAGGTGATCGAGGGGATGAGGGTCCCGGAGGTGCTGCTCAGCGGCGACCACCAGGCCATCCGCCGCTGGCGGCTGCGCGAGGCGCTGGGCCGCACCTGGGAGCGCCGTCCGGACCTGCTCCGCGCCAGGGCGCTGAGCGACGAAGAGAAGGTTCTGCTAGACGAATACATCCGGGCGCGGCAGGCGGCCGGTGATAAGAGGAGCAAGTGACGATGAGCAACATCATCCAGGAAATCGAGGCCGAGCAGACCAAGCAGGGCGTGCCCCAGTTCGGTTCCGGCGACACGGTGGTCGTCCAGGTCCGGGTGAAGGAGGGCAACCGGGAGCGTCTCCAGGCCTTCGAGGGCGTGGTGATCGGCAAGCGCAACCGGGGGCTGAACTCGTCGTTCACCGTCCGCAAGATGTCCCACGGCGAGGGCGTGGAGCGCGTGTTCCAGACCCACAGCCCGAGCATCGCCGAGATCAAGGTGCAGCGCCGGGGCGACGTGCGCCGCGCGAAGCTCTACTACCTGCGCGGACGCACGGGCAAGGCCGCCCGTATCAAAGAGAAGATCTGACCCTTCCGTCGGCGTCACCCCCGCAGCCGCCCGGCGCCCAGGCGCCGGGCGGTTTCGTTTTGGGCGTTGCCGCCATCGGGCCGGAAGGGGCTCGGGCAGGGGCCGGGCTCGCCGCCTGAGCGGCGCCCCCCGCGGGGGCGGCAGAGAGGCACTGCGGCCGTTGCTCGGCGCATCCCTGCGCCTCAGCCCTCAGGGGCCGGCGCGCAATCCCGTTCCCGGCGGGCTTCTCAGGCCGCGAATCCGTCCGTCCCGCCCGGCTCTGCCGCCCGAAGCGCGCCCCTTCCGTTCCCTGCGCCCGCGCCGTCCGCCGCTTCCTGTCGATCTTTCGTCTCCGGGTGGCGAGGCGGGCGGGACCGACGTAGCATGGGGCTTGCCGCCCACGGCGGTGCCGTCTTCACGCATCGTGCGAGTGCTCATGGACAGCCTGATTCCCGTCGCCGCTCCGCCGGTGCGCGCCTCCACGGCCCGGCGGGCACCCGCTCTGCGGCTGCGGCCGAGCCCGGGGCCGACCGGCCGGTGACGCACACGCTCTACTGGCACGACTACGAGAGCTGGGGCGCGGATCCCCGGCGCGACCGTCCCGTCCAGTTCGCCGGTCTGCGCACGGACCTGGATCTCAACCCGCTGGGTGAGCCCCTGACCCTGTACTGCCGGCCTCCGCCCGACGCCCTCCCCAGCCCCCAGGCGTGCCTGATCACGGGCATCACGCCGCAGCTTGCGGAGCGCCAAGGGGTCTGCGAGGCGGAGTTCATCTCGCGCATCCACGAAGAGCTGGCGCGCGCCGGCACCTGCGCGGTGGGCTACAACAGCATCCGTTTCGACGACGAGCTCACGCGCCACGCCCTGTACCGCAACTTCTTCGACCCCTACGCCCGGGAGTGGCAGAACGGCAACTCCCGCTGGGACATCATCGACCTGGTGCGCATGGCCCGTGCGCTCCGGCCCGGGGGGGTCCGCTGGCCCAGCCACCCGGACGGGGCGCCGAGCAACCGGCTGGAGGACATGACCGCGGCCAACGGCATCGAGCACGCCGGCGCCCACGACGCACTCGCCGATGTGCGCGCCACCATCGAGCTGGCCCGCCTGCTCAGGCGCGCCCAGCCCCGGCTGTACGACTGGTTCTTCGGGCTGCGCGACAAGCGCCGGGTCGCCCCGCTCCTCGATTGCGCGACCATGAAGCCGGTGCTGCACGTCTCGGGCATGTATCCCGCCGAGCACGGATGCCTGGCCGTGGTGGCGCCCTTGGCACCGCATCCGACCAATCGCAACGGCGTCATCGTCTTCGATCTGCGCTACGATCCGCGGCCCTTCGCCGGCCTGGATGCGGAGGCCATCCGCGAGCGCCTCTTTACGCCGGCGGCGGAGCTGCCCGAGGGGCAGGAGCGCATCCCCCTGAAGACCGTGCACCTCAACAAGTCTCCCGCGCTCGCGCCGCTGAGCACCCTGACGCCGGAGGCCGCGGCGCGCTGGGACATCGATCTGGAGCGCGCCCGGCGCCACCTGGAGCTCCTCAGGGCGGTGGACGGACTGGGCCGCAGGGTCCAGCTCGCCCACGGCGCCAAGGCGTTGCCGCCCGCGGACGATCCCGAGCTCGCCCTGTACGACGGCTTCTTCCCGGACGCCGACCGCGCGCGCATCGCCCGCGTGAGGGCGACGCCGCCGCCGGAGCTCGGGCGGACGGACTTCGGGTTCGAGGATGCCCGGCTGCCCGGGCTGCTCTTCCGCTACCGCGCGCGCAACTTTCCCGACACCCTGGGCGCCGCCGAGCGCGAGCGCTGGCGGGCCCATTGCCGTACCGGCCTGACCGGAGGCATCGACGGGGTTGCCGGCCTCGATGCCTATCTCGCCAGCCTCGAGGACCTGCGGAGCGGCGCGCAGGGCGAGCGCGACGTCCGGATCCTCGATGCCCTGGAGGCCCATGCCCGGCACCTCGCCCGGGAGGCCGGGCTGGAGGACGCTCCGGCATGAGTCGGGCGGGGAAAGCCCCCGCCCGGACGGGGGAAGGGGGCCGGGTGTGACCCGGGAGGACGGCTTCGCCGACCTGGGCCTCGACGGTCGGCTGCTGCGGGCGCTCGGCGCCATGGGGCTGGTCGCGCCGACCGAGGTCCAGGAGGCCGCGATCCCGCCCGCGCTGGAGGGTCGCGACATGCTGGTCTCGGCGCCCACCGGCACGGGCAAAACGCTCGCCTATCTCCTGCCGGTCCTGCAGCGGCTGCTGGAGACCCACGCCTCAAAGGGCGGCCCGAGAGGCCTGATCCTGGCTCCTACCCGGGAGTTGGCCGATCAGATCTGGCGGGTCATCCGCTCCGTCAGTGATCTCATCACCCTGCGGCATGCCCTGGTGACCGGCGGCGCTTCCTACAGGGAACAGCTCCAGCGGCTGCACCACGAGCCGGACCTGATCGTCGCCACGCCGGGCCGGCTCCTGGCCCATTTGGACGCCGGCGCGCTCAGCCTCCTGGACCTCGACCTGTGCGTGCTGGACGAAGCGGACAGGATGCTCGACATGGGCTTTCTGCCCGAGGTGGGGCGGATACTGGCTCAGCCCTCGGGACCGCGGCAGATGCTGATGCTTTCGGCCACCCTGGAGCAGCCCGCCCTGCTCGAGCTGGCCCACCAGATCCTCAACGACCCCGAGATGGTGGAGGTGGGGGGACCGCGCACCCTGGCCCCGGGGGTGGAGCAGAGGGCCTTCCTGGCCGATGACCTGACCCACAAGCGCGCTCTGCTGGAGCGGATCCTGCGCTCGGTGCTCCGGGAGGCGGAGGGCGAGCGGGCGCTGGGGCCGGAGGGGAAGGCGCTGGTGTTCGCGGTCACCAAGCTGCGGGCCGAGCAGCTCGGGGCCTACCTCAAGTCCCTGGGCATCCCCTGCGAGGTCCTGCACGGCGGGCTGCCGCTCAAGACCCGCAATCAGCGCGTGCATCGACTCAACGACGGACGCCTGCGGGTCCTGGTGGCCACCGACGTGGCGGCGCGGGGCCTGGACATCGACCGGGTAACCCACGTCGTCAACTACGACCTGCCGCGCAGCGCCGACGTCTATGTGCACAGGGCGGGTCGCACTGCGCGGGCCGGAGAGCCCGGCGAGGTCCTGTCGCTGGTCGAGGCCCACGACGCGCGCATGCTCCAGCGCGTGGAGCGCTACCTCGCCCGGGCCATCCCCAGGGAGACCCTGCCGGGCCTGGAGCCGAGTCACCGTGAGCCGCGGTTCAAGCGCAAGAAGCGCAAGCCGAACAAGCTCCGCGAGAAGGTCGGCAAGCCGCCCAGGAAGGACCGCTGGCGCGATCGCAAGAACAAGGGGAAGCCGAAAGGGCCCTTGGGGAAGGGGAAGAGGGATCGGTAACGGTTCGGTAGACGGTAGACGGTAACAGGGGCGGGCATGGCACAGGTGGGAGGCGCCCTTCGGGCGGCGACCGAAAGGGCTTGACCGACGGATTCGCGGCCTGGACGGCCGCTCCCACGGCAACCCGAGCACGCTTGCAGGTCGGGGCGGCTGGCCGCCTCCGGGCCTGCCGGCGCCCGCGCGATCTCAGGCAAGCATCTCGATCACCCCATCCAGCGCCACCGGTCTCTTTAGTCCTGTACCCACTTCGCCAGGGCCGCGATGATCGCCTTTGCCTGATCCCGGCTGGAGATGTTGAACTTGGCCTTGGGAAGATAGGCGTCTCCGCGCTTCTGGTAGCGGCGAATGGTGTACTTGTCGGGCCCGTATTCGTGCTTGCGCTGATCCCATTCCTGAAAGCGGAAGAGGATCGTCGTCCAGGCGCCCCTGGAGAGTATGACCTTGTCCAGCTCCTTGACCAGCTCGGTGCCGGCCTCGGAGTAGCTCACCGTGAGCTCTTCGGGTTTGGATGCCATGGGTCCTCAGCAGCCTTTGAAGCGTTGAGATGGCGCGAGGCTACCAGATGGCGGGCCGGAGTTCACCGGGTCATTCCGCCACGCCCCCCTGGCGGCGCAGCAGTCTCGCGACGTCCTCGTTGCCGGCCTCCAGGGCCCACCACAGGGGCGTATGCCCCTGGGCCCCCCGCGCGTTGACCTCGGCGCCGCGGGCGATCAGGTGCTTGGCCAGGAGACGGTTCCCCTGGCGCGTGGCCCTCAGCAACGGGGGGTCTCCGGCGGCGTTCTCCGCATTGATGTCGGCGCCCTGCTCCATCAGGAAATCCAGGACGTCACGGTCGTAGACACCGTTGTCGACCACCTCCTGGAGGAGGCGTGTCGGCTCGAGTTCGGCACCGCGCTGGACGAGGAGCTCCGCCACCTGGGTGCGCCCCTGCATGAGTGCCACGTAGAGCGCCGTGTGCCCCTCGCGGTCGGGGGCGTCGATCTCGGCCCCCCCGTCGAGCAGGGTACGCACCACCACGGACCGGCCGGCCTCGGCGGCGGCGTGCAGGGGCCGCTGGCCGTCCGGGTCCAGGGCGTTGATGTCGGATCCCCAGTGCACGTGCCGCTCGATCTGCTCCAGATCGCCCCGCTCGATGGCCGGGTAGAGCGCGATGGTCGGCCGGGGCGGCTCACCGCAGCCGGCCAGGAGGACGGCGAGAAGGCAAAGCGCCCAGGGCGCCGCTCGCGTGGGGATGTCTCTGTGGCCGGACATCGGGCTCGGTCGCTGTTCGGTCCTGGGAGTGGAGGCGCCCCACGCCGCTGGGCAGGGGCCGTAGCGGGCCCGGGCTTGCGCCTGCAGCTGGAGCCCTCCGGGCATTGCCGGACGCCTTGGACACGCACGATGGTAATGGGGGGGGTGTGCCCTTTCAACCACGGGGATCGGCCGGGCCCTGCATGGAACTCCGTCAACCCTCGCGTTGTCTTCTGTGTCTCGCCTCGGGCTTTAACCTTCCTGGCTCGGAGGGGTTTGTTGTGCTTATATTTCGGGGAGTTGGCGTCATCCACAGGATTCGCATACCGGGGAGCGCAGCTTGAGCCGACTCCACGGACGACTGGCCCTGGCGACCGGCCTGACGCTCGTAGCGTGGGGAGCGGTTGGGGCGTCCGTCCCCGCGCCCCCCTATCTCGGCGAGCGCCTGGAGTACACCGCCTCCTACGAGGGGCTGTTGTCGGGCGGCCAGCAGGTGGATGTCGCCGAGGTGGTGCTCAGCACGCAGCGGCGCCCCACGCGCTTCAACGGCGAGCCGGCGTACAAGACCACGGTGCGGGCCTCGACGGGGCCCTATGAGGGGATCAATCGGGTCTATCCTCTCCGCTACGAGTACAACAGCCTCCTCAGCGCCGATCTCCAGCGGTGCCTGATGTTCGACCAGCGCAGGGACGGGCGCAAAGAGCGCCACAAGGTGGTCTGGTTCGACTGGAACGAGCACCGGGTTGCCCGGCTTCGCCGCGGGGCGGACGACGGCCGCGGCAATGGAGGCGGGCTCGAGGCCGTGCTGGACGACCTCGCCCCGCGCGGCATGGGCCAGGGAGAGCCGCTCAGGTCCCAGGCCATGGACGCCTTCGGGGAGCTCGGCATCATCGGCGATGAAGACAGCTACGAGGCGCGGGCGGTCTCGGTGCCCACGCTGCCGGATCGGCTGTTCGACCGACTGGCCATGCTGCAGGTGCTGCGGCTTAGCGACCTCGACGGGTCCTCCTCGCTGCACATCCCCGTGACCGACGGTGAGAAGCTCATGTCCTACCGCGTGGAGATCCTGGGGCGGGAGCGCGTGCACGCGGACGTCGACGGGCAGGGCTGGGATACCTATCATCTGAGGCTGAGCGCCGTCGAGGCCGGTGACGCAGGCCCGGGCGAGGATTCGGCGGTCGATCTCTGGCTGGCGACCGATTCCACCCGTACGCCGGTGCGCCTTTCGAGCGAGCACAGGCTTGGGCGCTTCGAGATCAGGCTGCGGGGTGCCGGCGGTGCGGTCGGCGGTGCCGATGACGCGGCCGATCGCGTCGTCGGTGTGGGGCGCTGAGGCCGGGGGACCCGGGCCGGCGACAGCGGGAGACAGCGATGAGACTGATAGACTCGGCGCGGCGGCGGTTCGTCCGGGGCTCTTTCCTGGCTCTGCTGCTGACCCCCCTGGCGGGCCGGGTGTCGGCGGCCGGCGAGTCCCCGGCACCGGTCGAGCCAGCGGGCGGAGGCGAAGACGACTCCGGCGGCGGCGCATCCGGCCCCTCTCACCGCGTGGTCTACCAGTGCAACGGCGGCGACGTTTCCTATTACCGGTCGCTGCTCTTCTCGGTGGGCGAGCTCAAGGAGAAGCACGGCGACGACATCGACATCGTGGTGACCTGTTACGGACCCGGCATCCATCTCCTCGCCAGGAACCCGCGCCGCTCCGTCCCCCCGGACGTCCTCGAGAAGATGAGCTATCTGGAGCTGTTCGGTGTCCGCTTCCATGCCTGCAACAACACCATGCATGCACTGGGCTGGGGCCCCCAGGACATGCACCCGTTCGTCGAAGTGGTGGCCATCGGTGCCGAGGACCTGATGCTCCTGCAGGAGCAGGGGTTCAGCTACATCAGCTGGTAGATCCCGTCCCGGCTCTCATATCCCGGAGGCGAGCCACTTCCTGAGCTGCGCCGCCACGATCCCGGCGGTCGGATCCCGGACCCCCCGATCCGCCATGCCCTGCGCCAGATCGACCAGCGCCTCCCTGAGCGATGCGGCATCGCGCCGGGCCTGGGGGCTGAAGCCGCCCTCGATGGCGAGATCGACCGCCGCGACCGAGTCCGTATCCCCCCACCACTCCTCCGAGGTCAGCTGCATCAGCGCCTGATCGGGATTCCGCTTCCAGGCCTCGTGCGCGGCCATGGCGAGATTGGCGTGGTAGGTGTGACCGTAGCGGCGCAGCAGCACCTCCACCCGCTCGAGGCTGTCGTTCATGGCGTTCTCTCCCCGGGTCCACCGGCAGGATATCAGAACCTATCTCACCCTCCCCCGCGAGCGCGGCCGCGCGCCGCACAGGTCCTGGTGCACGGGCGCACGCCGGGGCCCGGGCCAGCCCTCCCGGTGCACCCAGTACAGCCGCGGCGCGGCACGCGGGGACTCGGGGGCGGCGTCGAGGAACACCCGGAAGAGGCTGGTCGGCCGGGACGCGAGCCAGGCCCCGACGGCCTCGGCCTCCTCCCGTCCCCCCGGGTGGCCGACGTACGCGACGATTGTCGCGCGGCCTCCGGGAGCCAGGTGTGGAAGCAGGGACTCCAGGGCGGCGAGGGTGGTGTCCGTCCGGGTGGCCGGGCTGCAGGGGCCCCCGGGGAGAAAGCCGAGATTCATCATCAGCCCCTTGATGCGGCCGGCGGTCCCCGGCGGCAGCCTCCCGGCCAGCTCTGCATGGTCCGTGCGGATCAGCTCCACGGGCACCTCGGGCGCGCCCGTCGCGAGGAGGGCGGCGGATGCATCCAGGGCCCGGCGCTGGACGTCGCAGCCGAAGACGCGCCCCTCGGGTCCCACGGTCCGGGCCAGGAAGAGGGCGTCCCGGCCCCTGCCCAGGGTGGCGTCCAACGCCCAGTCCCCGCGGCGCAGTACGGCCGCGATGATCTGCTGGGCCCGTCGGGTCAGCCGGTCGCGGGAGCGGGGGCCGCCGCGGCGCTCGCCGGGACGTTCAGCGTGCCTGATCGGCGTAGCGCCGGACATCGACCCGCTTCGGCAGGGCGCCGCCCCCCTCCAGGTGATCCGCCAGGCTGGCGGCGTAGCCGGGAATCTGCAATGCGCCCTTGGAGCCGAATCCGTTGAAGATCCAGAGATTCGGATGCTCAGGATGCGGGCCGACGATCGGGGCGTTGTCCAGCGCGGCCGGGCGCACGCCCGCACGATGGGCGACCAGGCGGGCGTCGGGCAGGCGTATGATCTCCGGCAGGTCTTTAAGCAGCGTCTCCCGGCCCCCTGTCGAGGGCTCCTGGTCGCGGGTCGTCCAATCGTAGGTGGCGCCGAAGCGAAACCGGCCGGCCACCAGCGGCAGCAGCCACCGCCCGGCGTTGAGCACTGCCTGCGGCAGCGGGGCGTCGGTCTCCAGCGTCAGGATCTCGCCTTTCGCGGGCTGGAACGGCAGCCACCCGAACCAGGGGCTGTCC
This sequence comes from Chromatiales bacterium, assembly GCA_050050175.1. Taxonomy (GTDB): domain Bacteria; phylum Pseudomonadota; class Gammaproteobacteria; order Chromatiales; family Chromatiaceae; genus CAVQCX01. The sequence goes on along the minus strand of JASFUT010000003.1, from coordinate 13,278 downwards.
ATCGCGCGGTGCCCCTGGCAGAGGATGGCGCGGGCCGCCAGCAGCCCGCCGCACTCCACGCAGCCGTCGCGGGGCCGGATGTCGGACGGCTGCACGTCGAGACGGGTGAGTCGCCCCTGGCCGGCGAGCGCCCGGCCCACGTGGTCGAGGAGACCGGGTGCGTCCAGGTAGGCGGTCCGGCGCTGGGGTCCGCTGCCCAGAGGATCCACCACGCCCGGGCCGGCGGCCCCGGTGGGCAGTCGCGGGCCCAGGTAGGGCCCGTAGGCGGGATCCTCGCAGCGGCGGTCCCAGGCTTCGACCTCCAGCGGGGAGCGGAAAAGCCGGAGCATGGGCGTGGGATGCAGCAGCGGCCCGCTGCCGAGCTGTCGGGAGACGGCGTCGTAGAAGCCTTCCGCCGCCGGCAGCAGCCAGTCCACGTCCGGCGTCTTGGCGAGGCGTCGGCCCGTCACCGGGTTGATCAGGCCCGCCGCCACCCGGGACGAGGACGAGACCTGGCCGTCGTCCACGCAGGCCAGGTCCCAGCCCCTCTCCATGAGGGTCCAGGCGAGCACGCTCCCCGCAAGCCCCTGACCGATGATCAGGGCGTCGTGCATGTCAGGCCCGTCCGCCGCGAGGGGTCGGCGGCGCGAGGCCGCGTCTACTTGGAACTTCGGCTATCATGTGTGCACAGTGGGGCCCGGCATGGCCTGTATTGCTTCGGCGGACGGGTAAACGACACCACAAGAAAAGGAACCAGGATGTATCGGGCATTCGCCAAGGTGCTGGGGGTCGCGGCGGCGGTTCTCCCAGCCGTCTCTTTGGCCCTGGGGCTGGGGCCCGTCAAGGTCGAATCCTACCTGAACGAGCCGCTGCGTGCGCGTATTCCGCTGTCCTCGTTCGACCCCGACGCCAAGGGGCAGATCAAGGTCGGATTGGCCGACGAGGCTGCGTTCGAGCGGGCGGGGCTTGACCGGCCCTGGTGGCTCAACGATCTGCGCTTTCGGGTGGAGTCGCTCCCGGACGGCTCCGGGGTGGTCATACTGACCACGCGCCAGCCGGTACGCGAGCCGATCGCGACCTTCGTGGTCGAGGCGATCTGGCCGCAGGGGCGGCTGAACCGCGAATATGCCCTGCTGATCGATCCGCGGCCCGGCGTCGGGGCGTCCGCGCCGCTGGAGCCGCAGCCGGTCGCCTCCGCGCCGCAGGCTCCCGCCTCGGCGCCTGTGCGCCCTTCGGCCGCCGCCCCGACCGCGTCGAAGGGGGGTGCCCAGGGCACCTACGGTCCGACCCGGCGCAACGATACGGCCTGGGCGATTGCCTCGCAGGTCAGGCCGGGTTCCTCGGTGAGCGTGGAGCAGACCATGATGGCGCTGCTGCGCGCCAATCCCGATGCCTTCATCGACGGCAACGTCAATCGGCTGCGCCGGGGCGTGACGCTCAACGTACCCTCCGCGGCGGAGGTGGCGGCCATGACCCGGGATGAGGCGCAGGCCGCCTTTCGCGAGCAGACACAGGCCTGGCGCGAGGGCCGTTCGCCCGAGAAGCTTCCCGCGGCGGCGCCGCCTCCCGAAGAGGGCATCGCTGCCCGGGAGCCGCCCGGGCGGGAAGAGGGCGCCGCGCAGGCCGGGGAGCCGAGGCTGGAGATCGTGCCGCCGGACGAGGGGTTGGATGCGAGGCTGGAGAGCCTGGTGAAGCTGTCGACCGGCCAGCGGGTCGAGGTGCTGCGTGAGCGCATCGAGGCCTACCAGGCCCTGAATCAGGATCTCGAGCGCCGCAACGATGAGCTGGAGGGGCGGCTGCATGCCATCGAGGAGAAGATGGCGACGATGCGGCAGCTCCTCACGGCCCAGAACGAGCGTCTGAGCCGCTACCAGGAGCAATGGCAGCGGAGGACGGTTGCGTCCGCCGAGCCGGCGGGGGCCGCCGGCCCGCCCGTCGAGGCTCCAGAGACGCCGCCCGACCCCGGCGCGGATCTCCTCCCGGCCGATACCCGGCCGCCCGCCAGGGCCGACTCCTCGGACGCCTGGTCGCGCGGCACGGTGGTACTCGGGCTCGCCCTGGCAATCGTCGTGGCCCTGCTGGTGCTGCTCTGGGTCCAGAGGCGCCGTCGCGGGTCCGCGGTCCTCCCGGAGGTCGAGGCACTGCCGCCGGACAGCGCCCCCGACCGCCTGGATGCCATCCTGGTGGAGATCGACGTTGCTCTGGCCTATCGGAAGCTGTCGCAGGCCGAGAACCTTCTGGACGGGGCCGAGCCTCGCTTCGGCGACGAGCCCGCGCTCAAGGCCAAGCGCCTGGAGCTCTACGCCTTCCGAAAGGATCGCAAGGCCTTTGCGGACTACCTCGAGCAGGTGCACGAGTCCGTCCGTGGCGGTCCCCCGGAGCTATGGCAGCACGTGCAGAGACTCGGCCGCGAGCTCATCCCCGACCACCCCCTGATCGAGGACGCCGATCACGGGTCCCGCGGCGCTGCCTGACCCTCCTGTTGACAATCACTCCCGGCCGCGAAAGCCCGGCGGCCGGCCCCGGGTCTTATCTGCAACGGCATCGGCCGTTCTCGATACGGAACCGGAGGTGTGAGATGAGATCATTGGTGTTGGCAGGTACGTTGATGCTCGCCGCGGGCGCGGTGGGCGCGGGAGATTGGCGCTCCCCGATCTGGGGACCGGCGTTCGACGGGCATCCCGACCTGGCGGTGCAGTACGCCGGGGTGCCCGGCGGGGGCGGCGAGGCGTCCTTCGTCACCTCCCTCGAGCGGATCCAGGCCGGGAATCCCGACGGCTATCCCCATGCCGGGTATGCTCCAGGCATCGAAGAGCAGCCAACCGGGGATGGGTGGATCACGTCCCTGGAGCGGATTCAGGCGGGCAACCCCGACGGCTATCCTCACCCGAGCGTCACCGAACGCGCCTCGGATGTCGGCGGTCGCGTGAGCGGGGGTGAAGCGCTGCACCGCAGCACGCTCTAGCCCGCTGCCGGACCCCGCGATCCCCCCACCCGGCACATGGACGTGCCGCGGCCCCTGATCACCGAGTTGGCCTGCGGAATTCCAGCTCTGCCGCCCGCGCCGGATTGTCGATGAAGGGATTGCGACCGCCCTGGAGTCGAGCGATATCTTCATTGCGCATGCGCTCTTCTGCATCCGGCGGGTCCTCGCCGTGCCAGCGGAGGAGAAGCCGGCCGTGGCGCGGGTAGACGGGGACGCCGTACCGCCAGGCCATGTAGAAGATCGCGCGGGCGATGTTTCCGCGGACCTCGGGCCGGGGCTCGACCCGCCGGTCCGCGACCTCGAAGTCGCAGTTGCCGAAGCGTCGTTCCTCGCCGGCAACCTCCCCGAACGCACTTGCCCCCCGCGCGCGATTGATGCGTGCAAGAGCGGGGTAGACGTTGTGCAGGTCCCGCTCCATCCGGTTGAACCGCGGACTCGAGAGCCGGCAGCGCCGACGGCTGCCGCAGGGGAGCTCGTTCGCGGCCCAGGACATGGGGAATACGTGCTCTGCGTTGACCGCCGAGCCCTTGTCCCGCCCGAAGGGCGCGGCGCAGTACAAGGTCTCGCCGCCCCCCGCGTAGACCTCAGACCACAGCTGCCGCAGCGCGTGATTGTACCGGCGCAGCCACTCGGGCTCGTCCGCGTGGGACGACGGCGCCGAGAGGACGATCGCCAGGACGAGGGAACGGGTACACCGAGGGCTCCCTGCCATGATGCGCCGCCTCTGTCCGGCCCCGTGCGTGCTCAGGCCTCCCGAAGGAGCCCCTGCACCCCCTCCCGTCGGCTGGCTCCCACGGAGAGCTCGAGGGCCTCGCCTCCGTCCGGGGGCAGGGTCGCCCGGGTGGCGCGCGCCGGGCCGGCGGGCCTCTCCGGACCGGGTGCGGATGTCGATCATCAGAGCCCTTTCCGGGCCTGCCGTCGCCTGCAGTGCCTCGACCCGGGGTGTCGTCGCTCGGCAGGCACCGCGTGCAGAGCCCAGGAGGTGGATCAGCATCGCGGCTCGCAGCCCCGGGCTCCCCGGTGCGGCATGCCCGCGCGGATCAGGCCGCGCCCGAGGAGTCGCCGTGTGCCGAGCCTGACCGACAGAACCAGGGCCACATGGGCCGCCGCGGTGCCTGCGGGCACGTAGGCGGGCCGGAGCGGGGCACGGCCCGGGATCACATCCCTTCCTGATTGTTGAGAACGTCGATCAGGCGCCGCATCCCCGCCGTGCCCCGTTCGAGCATGATGTCCAGGGGAGTGAGACCGTCGAACTTCACACGGGGCGTCGTGATCCAGAGGTCGCCGGAGGCGGGGCTGTGAGGGAACAGACTGTGCAGGGCGTTGTCGATCTCCATCAGCAGGGCGATGCGTCGATACACGTCGGGCTCGTCCGGAAGCGCGGTGCCCAGGCGGTAGCGGTTGAGCACGCGCGGTTTGATGTCTCCGGGGAGCCCTAGCAGCGCCGGATAGGCGGCCGCGGGCACCTTCCAGGCGCCTAGGACCCTGAAGGCCGCACGGGTGAACTCGACCCGCTTGTCGGGAGGAATGTCGAGCGTCATGACGGGACGCTGGCTGGACGGCGGATGTCAGCAATCATAGCGGAGCCGACGGCAGCCCGTTGTTCCGCCCCCCGCAGGCCGGGAAAACATGGACCGGGGGGCTCCCCCCTCCGGCATCGGTGAGCCCGCCCGACGCCCGCGGCCGGGCGACGGGCGGGGCCGTTGCATGCGGTCCGTCTGCTACCACCAATAGCGGTAGGGGTGGCGGCGATGTTCGCGCCAGGTCGCGTAGCCCGGTCCGCGGAGGTAGAGGTCGCGGATGTACTGCTTCATCTGGGGTGGAGCATAGCGGTATGCCGGATCGTACACGTAGCTGTTACGCCATCCGGTGCCATACCAGGGGCCCCACCAGGCCTCCGCCTGATGGACGGGCATGGCGAGCATGGCAGCGATGCCCGCAACGGCGATCGCGATGCTTACTCTGCTCATCGCACACCTCCTTGCCTTTACGGCTTCCATACCTTCTATGTAGACCGGATACGCGCCGCGTGCCACCCGGTCTGCGCCGGGGCGGTATCGGCACGCGAATGCGAATTGTTAATGCGGGGAGGCCTGTTTCGGCGCATGCTTTAGTTGGATAGGTATGGCGGCCGCAGTTCATCGGCCTGGAGTCCAGGGGCCGTGACCAATCTTCCTGAAAAGCTGCGCCTGAAAGGGATGGCCGAAGAGGACATCTACTTCGCCCGGCGGGACCGGGAGCTCATCGAGGCACTGCGCTGGCGCCGGGGACGGCTCTCATGCCGGAGCGAGCGCCAGCGCAGGCTGTCGCCGGGACGGGACAACGGGTCGGCGGCGGGGGTCTATTAGCGGCTCTGGCTCTGCAGCTCGACGAGGGCGTGCAGCTTCGCCAGGCAGCCCATCACCATCACCGACGTCCCGACCAGGAAGAGCGTGCGCAGCTCGAACCCCGCGAGCGCGTAGACGCCGCCCAGACGTACCCCCCCGGAGAGCACGCACAGGGCGGCCCCTGCGGCGCCGAGTGCCGTCCCTATCGAGCTCATCACGTTCTTGCTCATCTGCCCTTCGCTCCCTATCCGTCCCATGCCGAGCCGCCGTGTCGGCGACGGCCCGGCATTGAAGCATAATCGAGCCTTTCAGAGGCTGTCCACGCCGTCGGCGGGCGGGCGCCCGCAGGCTGCGGCGGGCGGGGCTGGCCTGGCCGGGAAGGCTGACTCCCGGGCCCTGCCATTGCGGGACCGGCCGGCCCCCGCCGGCTACTCGAGAAACGCAAAGCCGATCCGCATCAGGCCGGTCTCCTCCGGTCGCATCCAGGAAACCTCCGCCTGGACGGGCGCAAGCCTTCCTATCTTCACCCGACAGACGTCCCCTAAGTTCAGGTCGTCCCGCTGATGCGCGATCAGGCTGCAGCCCGAGACCGGGGATTCATCGACGATGAGTGCCACGAAATCGGGCTCGAAGGTGTCGGCACCCGGGCCGAGGCTGACCTGGGCGTACTCCAGCGGGTCGGGCTTGAACCGGAGGTGCTTGCGGGCGGCGCGTGTGTCGGAGGTCATTCCCCGGCTCCTTGGTCGTTATTCCGAAGCGTAAGTCTAACGCGAACGCGGGTTCTGACGGTATCTCGGCACGGGACACGGCGGGTGCATCCGCGACCGGGGCGCCCGAGCGCTCGCGCGCCCTGCTGCCGCAGCCGGACGAACGGGCATCAGGGCGCCCGGCGAGGCGGCCCTGGCCTTTGAGCCTGAGCTCGGCAACGGCAAGGGCGAGCAGCAAGAGGGCGGATTTCATCGGCGGCGTCGCGAGCGTCAATGCCGGAGAGCGTAGACCGCCTTTTCGTCGTTCCGAAACAAACCGGCCCCCGCCTGGACGGGCCGGCAGGCGCGCAGTGGCCGGGCAACCTCAGTGCCCGCGCTCCCCGGTCGGCTCCAGTCCGGACTGGACGAGCCTGGACGTCACGGGCAGATCCAGGTCCGCCTGGACGAAGACGGTGGCGAGAAGGCGTGCGAAGGGGCCGTTGACGTCCGCGTCCGGCACGGCGTCGAAGCATTCCTCGTAGGCCTTTGCGATCAGGCCGACCAGCTCGCGCACCGCCGGATCCGCCGACGGGTCCGGCGGGGCGGGGGGCTCGGGTGGCGCGCAGGCGGCCGACAGTGCGGCGAGCTCGGCGTCCAGGGCTTCGAGGTAGGCCTCGTCGTACCTGTGGCCGAAGTGGCTGGTGTCGTTCATGCGCTGCAGGAGCGCGCCCCTGTCTTCTCCTCCCATGGCCGCGAGCTGCGCGCGCATCCGGGCGACGTCGCGCTCCAGCGCCGCGAGGCGCGGCGGCAGCTCGGTCGGCGGATCCGGCGGGGGCTCGGACAGGCGCTCGGCGATGCGGGGGACGTATGCCGCCAGCTCGTAGCCAAGGGCCAGGAGAAAGATCCTGCGGCCCTCTTCATCGCCCAGCCCGAGTCGTGCCAGGGCCTTCTCCAGCACAGAGCGCTGCTGCCCGCTCAGGCCCCGGCTCCCCCCCGATTGGCTCATTCCTCGATCCTCCCGTTCATGGGCTTCGGGCCGGCCCTGCGGTCGGAGAAGGCGTGTGCGAATCGGCCGGTCATGGGATTGACCCTTTATCCCTGTGCACGCAGCGTCGGTGGTGGCCGGGTCAGTCCTTGAACAGTGCCTCGGCGGCGGCGCGCAGGTCCTCGTCGGCGCCACCCCCGGGCCCGGCCCGCGGGTCCAGGTCGGGCTCGAAGTACTCGCAGAAATTCGCCCGCTCCTTGTCGAGCACGCGCTCGGCCATGGGCTCGACGCAGTCGTCGGGCTGCCCCGGCTGGTAGAACCGGCAGTTCCGGCAGCTGCGTGTCGCCTTGCCGCATCCCGGGCAGAGGCTTTCCCGCCCGAGATCGGCCGGCGTCAGCTCCCGGCCGCAGCTCCAGCATTTCCCCACGACAGTGGGCTCCGGCATGATGCCATCCCCATAGCTGAGAACGCCCCCTCCGGGAGCCGGGACGGAGGGGCATGATCCCGGGACAACCGCGGGCGTGGCTGACCCGGCTCCGTGGTCCCTGTCGAGCGCGCCGGCTCCCGGCCCGCTCTGTTTAGCATGCCACATCCGGGCGCCTTCTGCCGGGGCGATTCGGGCCGTCGAGGGGTGTCTGCCGGCCGGAGCAGGATACAATCTGTGCGCGCGACGGCGCACCACAGCGGGCCGTCCGCGCAGCCACAGGAGGGGTTTTGCCGGTATGTCTGCGCCCAGATGTCCGTTCCAGACTCCCATCATCGCCGGGGACTTCGAGTGCTCGCTCGGCGATCATGTGACCGTGCGCAATGCGCCGCAGGTCCACTGCCGGTCGCCGGATGCGTTGCGGCGCTGCGAGCGCGTGTATGCCCGGCTCAAGGACGTCGGCCTGCCTGCGTTCGGGATGGAGGACGACCTGCTCAGCACGCCGCACAGCGTGATGCAGAAGATCCAGTATGGGGGACTGCTGGGGCTGCAGTCGCTGAGCGGCCTTGCGCCGGAATCTCCCGGCACCATCCCGGACATCGGCGCGCTGATCGAGCGCCTGGACGCGGATCCGGGGCTCGACGCCCTGCCGTATTCCGGGCTGGCCTCCGGTATGACGGACTTCCAGCTGAAGCGCCGCCGCGGTCGACGTCGCTGACCCGCCCGGCTGCTCAGGCGATCACGTCCCAGCGCATCCGGGAGGGGGTGAGGGCGTATCCGGGCGCCTTCTCCCTGAACACCTCGATCGCCCGGCGGGGCCCGGCGACATAGCAGTCGGATGCGCCGGGCTCGGGCAGGTCCGCCGCGATGCGGGCGAGCACCTGCTCCGGCGAAGCCTCCCGGGGCAGCGGCACATAGCGAAAGCCCTCCAGCGCATCCTGCCAGGAGCGCCAGAGTCGGTCGAGGTAGCCCCGCCCGTCGCTGCTGTCGGTCCGGTACAGATCCATTCGCGGCGCCTTGTCCAGCGCCATCGCCTGCTCGATCAGGCTCTTTATTGGGGCGATGCCCAGGTCGAAGGCTACGAACAGCAGGGGGGCCGCGGCGTCGTCGCCGAGGGAGAAGTCGCCGTAGGGCCCGGAGACGATCAGGTTCTGCGACGGGGCGAGGTGGTCGAAGGCGTGGCGCACGAAGGGGTCGTCCGGACGGTCCCGCAGCACGAACAGGAGGTTTCTGCCGTCGCAGGGGCAGCTCGCCACCGGCAGATCAGCCTTCAGGCCGTCCGGCGTGGACAACGTCACCCTCTGGCCGGCGAGGAACCTCAAGGTCTGGGTTCGCGGGGTCTTCACGTGGAGGAGCATCTTGCCTTCGCCCGGGCGCTCGATTCGGCGCACCGAGCTGCGGATCTCCTGATAGGGGATGTCGTCCGCGGATCCGGCCTCGTCGCACTCGAGGACCAGGTCCGTCGCCGCGGTGTAGCTGCAGGTCAGTATGAAGCCGGCGGCCTTCTCGGCCTCGCCGAAGACGTAATCGTAGGGCTGGATCTGCCGCACCTCGCCGGAGACGAGCCGCGCCTTGCAGGCGCCGCAGTTGCCGTTGGCGCAGCCCCGACCCAGATTGATACCTTCCCTGAGCCCGGCGTCGATGATCGGCTCCCGGCCTTCCACCATGAAGCGGTGTCCGCTGGGAAGCAGCTTGGCGGTGTGGGTCATCGCGGACTCCGAATGCGTCTCTGTCTGCGGACTGTCCGGCAGTGCGGCCGGCGGTCATCTCCGGCCAGGCGGGTCATCCGCAGGGAGGTCTTCCCGCGCGCCCAGGTCAACCGGAGAGGCGGGCCTCCACCGATGCGACCTTGCCTTCGAGGCGGCCGAGCGGGCCTGGTCGGGCATCGATCTTCGCCGTGGCGTACACGCGGTCGAACCCCGCGCGCGCGAGCGCCCCGTGGGCGGCCTCCAGGGCCTCAAGGGCCTCGGAGAGCGTCGGCGTCTCGATCAGCGAGCCCATGGCGGTGAGCTGGCAGGGATGCCCTGTCGCCCGGATCGCACGCACTGCGAGGCTCACCGCCTCTCCTACGCTCTCGCCGGCCCCGAGGGGGAAGATGCTGAGCTCCAGCAGCACGGACATGAAAAGGCTCCATCGGTTGCCCCCGCGCCAGCGCTCGGCGATGCCTCGCGCACGACGGTCGGCCCGTTCCGTCTATGCTAGCCATTGAGGGCCGAGCGGGCTACTGCCACCCGAGGGGGATCGATGAACGACGAGTTGGAAACACTGGTGGACCAGGTGCGTGACTACTGTCGGGACGCCGAGCGGTTGGAGCGCTGCGAGAGCTGGTCGGAGATCGACGACTGGCTCGCAGGGTCGGCGACCGAGGCCTGGCACGACTACGACAACAGCCTCAGTCTGAGGTCCGTCTTCGGCTCGGATATCCAGGACGTCAAGCGCGGCCTGGTGCTGGAGTACGTCGCCCGCAACGTCGCCCGCCGGTTCATCTCCCTGCGCGGCCTGGACGAGCTCGCGCAGCTTCGCCGCCGCCGGGACGACGGCGAGCTCAGCGACGAGCAGTACGATACCGAGAACCAGGAGCTCGCGCGGGAGCACGCCAGGCTCTACGAGCGCCTCGGGCTCTGAGCCGACGACGACCGCCGCGCACCCGCCTGGCAACTGCCGCCGCCGTCTCTTTGCGCGCCCTGCGGTGATCGCCTGTCCGGGGCCGTGCCCCCGACCCCCGACCCCCGACCCCCAACACTGCCCCTTCGGCGTGTCGGTGCCGCAGGCGGCCCCCGTCCGCCTCGAAAGCTATACAGATTATTGACATTCCGTATATGGCGTATATTGTATGTATAACTGCAGCCTTGCACGACCTTGCCGGACCCGAAGGGCCGGAACGAGTGCACGGGAGATCCTCCGAGGCGCGGGTCCTCCACCATGCCCGCACTTGACCTGCCCCCAATGCCTGGGGCGCAGGTCATTTTTTTTCTGCCGCGGCAGCCGATTACGACATAACGCGTCGGATCCCGGGCCGCCGGGACCCCAGGGGCCCGCGGGAAGAAGCCGCCGGGGCGGAAGCTCGAAGAGGGTCTCGCCCACGCCGGGGCCCGCCCGTCTCCAGGGTGCGTTCCGGCAGGCCGGCGGGCATGCCGCACCACCGCGATGAAGGCCGGCGGGGGCGGCCGATCCGGCGCGCTGGTCAGCCCTCCTGGAAGCGTCGCTTGAGCTCGCGCACGGCGGGGCCGATGTCCGATCCCAGTGCCACCGCGCCCGCCGACTGGATGCTCTCCCCATGGGCGTTGGATACCGCGCCGCCGACCAGTACCGGCACCTCCACCGCGCGTACGAGCGCCGGCAGTCGCTCGGTGAGCACGCCCCGAGCGGGCTTGGCCGATCCGGACAGGACGATGGCCCCGCACCCTGCCCGCTTCACCACCGGCGGGAGCTGCTCCAGGGGCGTGTCCGCACCGAGCATGATCAGCCGGAATCCGGCGTCCATTGCCGAGAGGGCGAACAGGAGCAGACCGGTCACGTGGTGCTCGCCCGGCAGACAGGCGGTGAGCAGCGGTGCTCCCGTCCCGTGGGCGGCCAGGTGGTGGAATCGCGCCCCGAGCTTGTTGCGCAGATAGACGACGAAGAAGTGCTCCTCGGCGATGCCGGCCTCCGCGGAGCGCCACCGCTCGCCCAGCGCCCGGAGGACGGGCAGTATCAGGTGGCGGATCACCAGATCCACCGGGTACAGGGACAGGGCTTCGTTGTAGTACCGGTCCAGGGCCCCCTCGTCGAATTCGGAGATGGCCTGGAGAAGGTCCTCCCGCATGGACGCCCAGGCGTCGATCTCGGAGGCGGTGGTCTCTCCGGAGCCGCCCTCGTCGTGCAGGACCGCTTTGACCTGGCCGATCGAGACGCCCCGCTCGAGCAGCTCCACCACGTGCTGGATCAGGCGGATCTGCTCAGGGGTGTAGAGCCGATGGCCCTTGGGCGTGCGCCTGGGCTCGATCAGCGCATAGCGCCTTTCCCAGGCGCGCAGCGTGACCGGGTTGACGCCGGTGAGCGATGACACCGTCCGGATGGGATAAAGACCCCGATCCGGGCCGTCCAGCGCTTCCGAGGTGTCGGTCGGTGCAGCGCCCATAGGGTTTCCTCATCTCCGCTGTGGTCCGGCCAGGCCGCTGCCCGCAGCATGCCGCCACCCGACCCCGCATTTCCGCCAGGGAGCGGAGCCATGCAATCACGCCCGGGACTCCCCCGCTGCCCCGGTCCCGGCGATCGAGCGGGGCGTGCAGCCGGTTCGGCTGTACGCGCATCGTACAACAATGCGGCCGCCTCGCGTCAGCTCGGGCACGGCGGCCGTCGCGCCGCCGGCCGGTGCCGGGAAGTCCCGGACGCCCCGCCGGAGCTGGCCCCGCCCCGTGCAGCCCGCCGCAATGACGCATAGACTTGGCGACGTAGGTGCCCGTGGCCCGGACACCCGGAAGCAACCATGGATCGCATTGCGCTGGTCACCGACAAACACGAGCCCTTCGACGTGCTCGCCGCGGGAGTCGCCGCCGGACCGCCCGGCGTTCTGCTGGTGCACGACTTCTGGGGTGTGACCGAGTACAACCAGGCTTGGGCGGAGCGCTTTGCCGCGCAGGGCCACCGGGCAGCCGTAGTCGACCTGTACGACGGGGACCTCCCATCGGACGCGGACGCCGCCAGGGCCAGGATGCGCGGCGTACGTCCGGAGCAGGCGCAGCGAAAGCTCGCCGCTGCCGTGCGCTGGCTCGCGGAAGGGCCGGGCCGGGTGATCACGCTCGGCTGGTCATTCGGCGGCTTGCATGCCCTGCGCGCGGCACTCGACGAGCCCGAGCGGGTCGCCGGGTGCGTGTGCATCTACAGCCGGATGATCGCGGACCCGAAGGCCTTGCGCACGCTGGGAGGCCCGGTGCTGGGGATCTATTCGAGCACCGAGCGCGGCTGGCCCGAGAAGCAGCGCCGATTCGAGCAGGCGATGGCCGAGGCCGGCGGCTCGGCGGAGGCCGTGCTCTACGACGCCGGCCATGGTTTCTGCAATCCGCACAGCCCGCATTACGATCCGGAGGCCGCCGAGGGGGCCGTGCGGGCCTCTCTGGGCTTTGCCGACCGCATCGCCGCAGGCACCTGAGTGCCCGACGCGCGCGGGCAGGACGCCTTCGGCGGCACCAGGGTGCTCGGGAGATTTTTTCGGCGCGCAAACAAAAGGTTGCGTGTCATCGGTCCTCCGGTGGCCGGAGGGCGGGCAGGCTGGACGGGCCCTCGGGAGGGCGGGTACAGTGAGGCCTCGATCCTAGGGGACCCGCCATGGTAGAGACCGACAGCACCGCCGAGCCCGACTGGGAGACCCCCCTGGAGCTTTCGCTCACACCCGCCCTGCTCATCCATGCGCTGTTCTCCACCGCCGAGAGCGCTCACACGGGGTGGAGCAGCTGCGTCGACAACAAGCTGGTGGTAGCCGACCTCTCCACGATGGATGAGCGCACCGGCAACTACTGCCGGCTCGCCGAGCAGGAATTCGTGGAGGACGGGGCGGACGAGGAGGTCTGGCACGACTGGGTGGTGGAGCTGCGAGTGGGCGATGTACTGATGGCCGGGCATTGGTACGCTCAGCTCGGCGCCTCGCCCATGGAGTGGGAGTGGTCGACCCGCGAGGCCGAGTCGGCCTTCGACAAGGCCTGCCTGCTGATCGGTCGCAGGGTGCGCCGGGGCATCGCAGTGGAGGAGCCCGCCGCACAGGCGCCTCCGCCCAAGGGGCGCCATCACTGAGGGTGGGCGCTGCCCGGGTAGGTCCCTGGCGGGCCGCCATGAGGATCGGGCCCGGCCGAGAGTCGCCGGAGGGCACCGCATTCCGCTATGCTCCCCGCTCTGCGGCGTCGCTTGCGGGGCGC
>JASFUT010000002.1:0-31653 GCA_050050175.1 Chromatiales bacterium | reverse complement strand
GGGCAGGTTCCTCGATCGCATCGGCCTGCTCGAGGACAGGCTCGGTCCCATCCTCTTCCAGCTGCCGCCCAAGTGGGGCTTCAACGCCGAGCGCCTGGAGACCTTCCTCGATGCGCTGAGCCGCGATTTCCGCTATGCGTTCGAGCTGCGCGACCCGAGCTGGCTGAACGACCAGGCCTACGAGCTGCTCGAGCGCTACCGCGCCGCCTTCTGCATCTACGACCTCGACGGCTTCCTCTCGCCCAGGCAGATCACCACGGACTTCGTCTACGTGCGCCTGCACGGCCCGGACGGCCCCTACGAGGGCAGCTACGATGCCTCGACGCTCTCGGGCTGGGCGGGCGCCTTCTCCGCCTGGTCCCGGAAGGGCATGCCGGTCTACTGCTACTTCGACAACGACGACAGCGGATACGCGGCCCTGAACGCCGCACGCCTCGCCGGGATGCTGCCCTGAGCGGCTGCCCGCCGTCCCATGGGGCGGGCACGGCAGGCGTCCTTGACGCGAGCCCCCGCGTGTCGAGCCGGCATCGCCGCAGGCGGGGGATGGCGGCGCCCCGCCCTCAGCGGACGAACTCCGACGCCCGGACCGCCAGTCGCCAGAGCGTCAGGGAAATGCCCGTGCTGAGCAGGGCGATCGCCCCGCCCAGCGCCATCAAGATCTTCGAGACGCGCACCGCCTGCGGTCCCTCACGGATGCGTTGGCCTTCCATGACCCAGGCGCCCGGCGGAGGCATAGACGCCGCCCGCAGACCTCGATAGCCGTACCAGGCCACGAAGGCGGCAACGGCCCATCCCACTGCGCAATGAGCAACGGAGAGGACCTTCAGGTGCAGCTGAAGCTCCGCTGCCGCCCGCTCGGGCGATGCGGCCACCAGGTCCGACATCCACGCCGTGTACGCGTCCGCCCACCCCGCGGAGCCCCAGACCGCGAGCCCTCCCAGAGCGAGGACCCCGATGACCAGGGCAGCGGTCTGCCGTCTCGTCAGTCTTCGATAGCGGGCTGCTTCGGTCATCGCGTCATCCCCAGTCGGGCCCCGTACCAATCCTCGCCGCCCCCAGGATCGCCCGCGACAGGGTCCGCAGCGGCCTACGCCAGGGCGATGCTGCCGCCATCGAGCTCGGGGTGGTCGTGCAGCAGTGCCTGCGCCATGTTCTGCCCCAGCTTGCGGTAGGCCTCGAACTGCTCCTCGCTGAAGAACTGATCCCCGGTGGTCTCCTGCGGGAAGACGGGGTGGCTCTGGCGATACTTGAGCACCGTCGCGTGGTCCGCATCGTGCACGGAGGATTTCAGCACGACGAGGTGTCCCGAGCCCGCCGGCAGGGTGTCCGTCTCCGGATAGGCGACGCCGCCCACCGCATAGTGGCTTGCCACGCGCCCTTCGGCGTCCGGCCGGAGCACGGACAGATCGATGTCGATGCCGATCCCCAGGTCGACCTCGGCGTATTGCAGCGCATTGATCAGGGAGCCGAAGCCGTAGTCGGTGTCGCACTCCGCATCCACCGCCAGGATCAGGCGGCAGCGCCTCTGCAGCAGCGGGATCAGTCCGAGGTTGTCACCCGTGTGACCGCCGTCGGACAGGTGCACCAGGCGGTGGCGGGCATCGCTCATGCCCAGGATCTCCATCAGCAGATACTGCGGCCAGAACACGCCGGTCTCCCGTCGCCCCGCGTGCCTGCCGTTGCGGTATGACGGATTCTCCTGCCACTGACCCAGGCGGATGTTGAACAGCGTTGTGGCGAATGACTGCGCAAAGAAGCCCTGACGACCGATCGCGGAGTCGACCGCGGCGCCGGAGATGGTCATGGCGCGAGCCACTTTGGTCTCGCCCGAGCGGTAGACACCCGTGTCCACGTAGCCGGTGACCCGGGAGCCGCAATACAGCTTGGAGAGCAGGAAGATGTCGGACCTGCGACTGCGGTAAGCGGGGTCGCGGTCGGTCGCCAGGTTGAGGCAGGCGCTGTAGAGATGGTAAGGGGCGGCGGTCGCCGCACCCGCGAACGTCTCGCCCTCGGGCGCCAGGGCCTTCCAGACCTGAAGGCGGTCGATCAAGCTGGCGTCCAGCCGGTATTGGACGAAGGTCTCTCCCGGGGGCCTGGGACGCCCGGCCTTCGCTCCGGGGGCCGTCGCGGAGCCGTCGCTCGCCTTGGCCGACTCGGCCATGCGGCCGTGCAGGTCCAGCAGCCGCATCTCGCCGTGGTCGCGCCTGACCTCCGGAACGCTGTGCCCGTTCGCGGAGGAGCGCCGGGCCAGAGTGCGCAGGAAGGCCTCCACCAGGCGGTCCCGGTAGAAGTAGTGCAGAGAGAGCTTGTTGAAGTCGAGCGCGAACCCCAGCACCACCAGCAAAGCGCCCGCGGCGGCGATGAACGCCAGGTAATGCCCGGCGCCCGGCTCCCTCGCCCCCGCCCAGCGAAGGACCTGCTCCACCACCACCATCGAGAAGGCGAGCCCGGCGACGATCAGCACGAGGACCGCCAGCCCCAGCGCAAGCTTCTGGGCGACCTCGGTCGAGGTGCGCACCCAGCCGACGGCCGCCTTGATCGAACCCTTGCCCTCGCCTTTCCGGCCGCGCCACCAGGCAAGCAGGCCGGAGACCACGGCGCCGATGAGTGCCGCCCCCCCTCCCTCGGCCAGCGCCCCGGTCGGGGGCCCCGACTGCCCCGCCTCCGCCAAGGCACCGAGCAGCGCCGTCAATGCGACCAGGCCGGCTGCGGCGAGCACGAAGTACAGGGACAGACCGATGATTGATCCCACGTAGGAACGGCTGTTGCGATTCGACCGCAGCTTGGGGCTTCCGGGCACCAGGGCAACGAGCGCCACGTAGGTCAGAGCGGCGGCGAGAAACCCGCCGGCGAAGAAGACCGGCGGCAGCAGGAGGCCGTTTACCACCCCGGGAAGGATCAGGCGTAGCACCGCGGGGACGGCGAACGCCGCCGGGACCGCCAGCACGCCGAGCACCCACAGGGCACGCCGCTGGCGCGACTCCTCGTAGCCGTCGCCGTCGCGCCGAAACCAGGTCCGCGGCGTCCGGTCCGCGCCCAGGCCGCAGGCGGCGCCCGCGCTCACCGAGAACAGACCGCCCACAAGGGCGGCCCAGACCAGGGCGGGCAGACCCCCCGCCCCGTTCACCAGGCCGGACAGATAGCCGGCCACGCCCTCGCTCTCGAATCCTGGGAAGGGCGCGCCGCCGGTCACGGCCACCCCAAGCAGGGCGGCCGCGGCGCCGATCAGCAGCACGTGAAAGAACAGCGCCAGCGTCGACAGCATGCCCGTGAGGACCGTGCCGAGGGCGCGAAGCACGTCGCGGTCCAGCGCCCGGGACCTGCGCACCAGGTACTCACCGAAGGCGCGCAGATGCAGAACAACCATCCGGCCGCTCAGCCACTGCCGGTGGGGCGCGCGCGGGGTGCGCTGGTCATCGAGGAAGGGGTTGTCCTGCGGCGAGGCGACGTCGAAGTGCGGTCGCTCGCCGGCGCCAAACTCATACTGCGCGGGCTCATCCGGCCCGAGATGCCGGTCCAGCTCCCTGCAGGAAAGGAGGCTCGACAGCGCCGAGCCGATGTAGCCGCCCCCCGACACCGTGCTCAGATAGTCGATGCGGCGAAACAGACCGCTGTGCGCCAGGGACTGGAGCACCCCCATGCTCAGGGTGGCGGCGCGGATGCCGCCCCCGGACAGGGCCAGCCCGACGGGCGCGGCATCCTCATCCTCCGCCAGCCCCGCCTTGCGGCGGCGGCCGCGGAGATAGGCTCGCTCCCTGTCGATGACGCTGGCGAGAGAGAGCAGGTGCTGCGGCGTCTCGTCCGCCGTGCGCTGTGCGCTGCGCGAGAACAGCCAGAAGCCCGCCACCGCGAAGGCCGCGAACAGCGCCAGAGCGATGAGGACGAACTTGAGCAGAGCGAGTACCCCCGCCGCCAGGACAACGGCGGGCTGTGCCGTGCCCGCGGTCAACAGCATCCACAGCAGGGCGTTCTCGATGAGATCGGCGACACCCGCCAGAAGCGGTAGGGCCGCAACCGCGGTCCAGAAGGCATCGATGGGGACGGCCGATGCCCTCAGCAGGAGGACGAGCAGCGCCGGCCCGAATACCGCGTAGGCGAGGATGAGCCCGAAATCGAGCCGCACGCTTGCCTTCGCGCGGGACACCAGCGGCGCCGAAACCCCTGCCGCGCCCTGGCAGTCGCCGGATGGCCCCAGGGCCCAGCCCTCCAGCAGCGCCCCGGCGCGCTCCTCAGTGAAGGCGAGCTCCAGGGCCAGGATACCGAGCCCGGCCTGAGTCCGGGAGCACTCCAGGGCCCTGTCGTAGCCTCGCAGCTTGCCCCCGATCACCGCAAGCGCGACGAGAGAAATGGCGAGAGCGGCGATCAAGACCGGGATTGGGATTCGCCCGAGCCGGCCCGCCTGCCGGGAAACCTGACTGTCGTC
Organism: Chromatiales bacterium; assembly: GCA_050050175.1. Lineage (GTDB taxonomy): Bacteria > Pseudomonadota > Gammaproteobacteria > Chromatiales > Chromatiaceae > CAVQCX01. The sequence goes on along the minus strand of JASFUT010000002.1, from coordinate 27,230 downwards.
CATGTCCGAACCTCCTTCGACCAGGCGGGAGCGATCCGCCCCGCGTCCTTCCCCTTGCCCGCCCGGCGCGGCCTCCCGCGGACCGGGCGCGCGTCATTGCCTGAACGGCGTGGAGGCCACGATCACGCGCCGGCACTTGATGCCGAGCCCGGTGAAATAGTGGTCCCGGTGGTGGACCTGAAGGCCGCTGACGATGTAGCCGGCCGGGCAGTGCACCGGCGCATGCCACTGCCTGCAATCGGCGTCCATGTCCTCCCTGTCGACGTCCAGCGCCGCCACGGTCCCGCCCGGCTTGACCTCCGCCGCATAGATACGAATCCCCGTCAGCCGCTCATCGCCGCTCTTCTTCTTGTCGGAGGTACACACGGCGACGCCGCGCACGAAGAGGTCGGTTCCGTCGCCGAACCTGGCCCTTTTTTCGTTGCCCGCAATGCCGTTGCAGATGCTCCTGGCCTTGTCCTCCGGCTGCCGTTTCACCTGCGTCGAGGACGTGGGGTAGACCGCGTTGAGTGCGGCCGAGTGTACCCAGATCTTGCAGGGCCGGCCCGCGGTCTCCCGCCAGGTGAGCCCCTTGAGCCCGGCGTAGGTCGTCTCCTGTCGGATCTCCCGGCTGGCGTTCGCGACGAGCGGCCGCAACGGCGGCCAATCGTACGAGTAGGTGTACTCACCGGCATCGAGCCGGAACTTGGCGGCCGGATGACCGGAGACCCGGTCGCTCTCCCAGTCGTCCGCGAGCACCAGGAAATCCGTCTGAACCGCGGGTGCATAAGACGTCGCGGCCAGTAATCCGACGATGATCAGGGCGTGGCTTTTGCCCGGCATTGAAACATGCGCTGTCGGGGATCCGATCTGCCGTCCTCCTCCCGGACGTCCGAGGGGCCTCCGGGACGTCTTTCAAGTCTAGACAGCCCTTCGCCCGTGTGCACTCGCGTGCCGACCTTCAGCAACTTCGGCCGGATGGTGCTCGCCAGCGTCCGGGCCAGCTCCTTGCCCGCCGGCTCCGGCGCCCGGTAATAGACAAGGCAGCCGGCTCACCAGCCCGAGGCGCAGATCCACCTCGCGCAGCAGCACACCGCCCCCCTCGGAGGTGATCGGCCCGCGTCGAAACGGCCCACCACCCCACGGCGCTCCTGGGCGTGAAATTGCAGCTGAGCGGGATTACACTCTGCAGCCATACGCCTCTCGGCCCGGTATTGGGTAAGTGCTCGCTCCTACTTTATCCACCGGGTAGAGGCCTGTTTCCGGTCCTACGGGGAGAAAAGGCGGCTAGGGGCCAGGGTGGCCGGCACCGGCAGGACGGGCGCGCTGAGCAAGACCGTCAGGTCTTATGGCCTTTGGGCGCCGGTCGGGGTCGCGCCGAGACGCTCATGGGGCCGCTGGCAGGGGTGGGAAAGGGGCAAGTCTGCCGTCGGCCCCGCGACGGACACCATCCCGCCAATGCGGGACGGCTCTCGCGCCTGTCTGCAGGCCCGCCCGTGTCCATCCCCGGGGAACCCCTGCCCGGCCGGGGCACTCTCATCAGGTGGCAAGCGCGGGAGTGGCCCCGGGGGCTAGTCAGGGTCTTTCGCCCCGCCGCCCCATAGCGGTCGACAAGCTGAAGGAGGCGTCGTGATCGACGTAGCTCATATCCATCCCATGCTGGTTCACTTCCCGATCGTGCTCCTCCTACTGGGGGTGGGGCTCCAGCTCCTCGTCATGCTCCAGGGCGGCGACCTGAGTGCCCGCACCTGCCTGTCGGGGGTGGCGCTCGCCACGCTCGCGCTGGGGGCGCTCTCGGCGGTCGTCGCCGCGGTGTTCGGCGACATGGCCCTGGACACCGCCGTGGCCCTGGGCTTTCCGGACGCGCCGCTCGAGACCCACGAATCCTTCGGTCTGACGACCATGGGGGTGTTTCTCGGAATCACGGCCGTGCAGGCAGGCGCCTGGTGGCGCCGCATCGCCCTGGCGGGCGGTCGTGGGTGGCTGCTTACCGTGATCGGTCTGGCCGCCGTGGTCCTGCTGATCGTGACGGCCTACTTCGGCGGGGATCTGGTGTACGGGATCGGTGTCAACGTGAGGCCGGTCAGCCCCTAGGGATGTGCGGTATGAGCCAGCCGCGGCCGGCGCTGGTCGCAGAATGCTCGCCGGGCCGGGACCGAGGGGAGGCTGCCGACCCCGGGGCTCAGTGGGTGAGGCTTACGGCACGGCCATCCTCGCCCGGGCCTTCCCCGATCTCCTCCATCAGGAGGCGCGTCTCCAGCCGCTCGAGACACCCGGCCACCCGGATGGAGTCCCCGCTGAGATCCATGAGCAGCGACCGCATCTGCTCCCCCTTGCGCGCGCCGCGCATCGCCTCAATGATGCGCTCGCAGGTGTTGTGCATCGCCCTGTGCGGATCGTGGAGCGCATCGAAATCGGGATCCCCACGAAACTCCTGTCCGGCGCCGTAGTACCAGGCTCCCAGGGCGCATTTGTGATGATCGATGTGCATCTGCTCCAGGCAGGCCTCGTCAGCCGCATCGCGCTGGAATGCGGAGCACACGAGGTCCATCAGGAGCTTGTACTGCCAGGTGTGGGTGATCTGGGCCATGCGGAGCATTCCGACCGGGGATCTCGGCCAGCACCGGTCCTCGTCGAGAAAGCGCAGGTAATCCGACAGCGACAGGGGGGGACTGATCCAGAAGCCCTGCCCCTGAGTGCAGCCCGAGTGCAGCAGGGACCGGTAGATCGACTCGCTCTCGATGCCCTCGACCACCGTCTTGATGCCCAGCATCTGTGCGGCGGCAATGCTGGTCTTGACCAGGGTGGCACTCTTGCCGGAGCTGAGCATCTCGAATGCAAAGCTCTGGTCGAGCTTGATCGCCGAGAAAGGCAGCCGGTTGAGGGTCTCCAGGGAGGAGAAGCCGCTGCCGTAGTCATCCATGGCCAGGCCGATGCCGGCAGCCAGGAGACCCGCAATGTTTCGGTGGCTCGTGGCGTTGTCCGACACCCGTCCGCACTCGGTGATCTCGATCTCGAGCTCGGCGGGGTGAAAGGTGCCCAGGCGGACCTGCTCGTTGATCATCTGCAGCAGCCCGGGGCGGTCCAGATCCTGCGCCGAGATATTGAATGCGATCGTGGTGGACGATCCGCTGCGCTTGATCGCCTGAAAGTCCGCCACCAGCTGGGGAAACAGATTGCCGGTAATCGCCGGGACGAAGCTCCGGAGCTCTGCAACCGGCATGAAGTCCTCCGGAGGAAGCAGTCCGCGCTCCGGATGGTTCCAGCGCACGAGGGCTTCGGCCCCGCCGATCCTGCCGGTGAGAAAGTCGATCTTAGGTTGGTAGTGAAGTACAAGCTCGCCGCCCGCCAGCCCGCGCTTCAGGTCCTCGAAGCCAAGACTCATCAGCTCTCCTCCGGTCCGCAGAACGGCCTGGCGTTGTTCGAGACCGGGACTCCGCACAGGGTGGCCCGAGGGTTCTCGATCGCCATGATCTGTCGGTCTTCTGCCGACTGGATCACATCAGAGTATAGGCCTTGCCTCGCCGGGCGCGAATCGGCTCGCGGCAAGGGCGGGGACCGAACGCAGATGGATCGCTTCCACGGATGGCTGCGCGAAGCGGTGCCTCTGGGTCCGGATGCTGGCGTTGCTCCGGGCCTGCGGGCCGCACTGCAATCCCCCGCAAGCCCCCTTCACCGTATTGCGCTTTCGATGACCGCCGCCCGCCTCGACCTTGCGGCGGCTGCATCCGGCGTCATCCACCGCCGCCCCGAGCCGAGACCTCGTCGAACAGCGCGGTGACGGGAGCCGGCGGTGGCCGCCCCAGTAGGCTGACGGTCAGGATGGCGACGGTGGCGAGCACCGCGCCCGGGATGATCTCGTAGAGGTCGAAGAGGCCTCCTTCGAGCTGCTTCCACACGATCACGGTGATGCCGCCCACCAGCATTCCGGCCAGGGCGCCGCCGGCGGTCATCCGCCGCCAGAACAGGCCGAGCAGGACGACCGGTCCGAAGGCCGCGCCGAAGCCCGCCCAGGCGTAGGCGACGAGGTCCAGCACCCGGCTGTCCGCGTCCCGGGCAATGAACAGCGCCAGCAGGGCGATGGCGGCCACCGCGCCTCGCCCGACCCAGACCAGCTCGCGCTCACTCGCCCCGCGGCGGTACAGCGCCCGGTAGAAGTCCTCGGTCAGCGCCGAGGAGGCGACCAGCAGCTGCGAGTCCGCCGTGCTCATGATGGCCGCCAGGATCGCGGCCAGGAGCACGCCGGCCGGCAGCGGGTGGAACACGGCGCCTACGAGGTGGATGAACACCTTCTCGGCATCGGCGCCCGTGAGGGCCGGCTCCAGGTAGCCGATCCCGGCGATGCCCACCAGCACCGCACCGGCCATGCCCAGACCGCTCCAGGTCACCGCGATACGCCGGGCCTTGGGAACCTGATCGGGATCGGCGATGGCCATGAAACGCGCCAGGATGTGCGGCTGCCCGAAATAGCCGAGCCCCCAGCCCAGCAGGGAGAGCACCGCGATCAGGGACAGCGTCCCGCCTCCGCTGTCGGTGAACGGCGAGAGCAGGTGGGCATTGCGGGCCTCCACCAGGGCCGCCGCGTCCTCCGGCCCGCCGATCTGCTGCAGCACGGCCACCGGCACGATGAGCAGGGCGAAGAGCATCAGGAGCGCCTGCACCAGGTCGGTCCAGGCCACGGCGAGGAACCCCCCCATGAACGTGTAGGCGACGATGACGGCGGCGCCGATCGCAACCGCCCACAGATAGTCCACGCCGAACACCGCGTTGAAGAGCTTGCCTCCCGCGACCAGCCCCGATCCGGTGTAGAAGGTGAAGAAGACCAGGATAAAGAGGGCCGAGACCAGACGCAGCGACCGGGAGGCGTCGGCGAAGCGCCGCTCGAAGAAGTCGGGCAGGGTCAGCGCGTTGTGCGCCCGCTCCGTATAGCGGCGAAGCCGTTCCGCGACCAGGCGCCAGTTGAGCCAGGTGCCCGCGAGAAGGCCGACAACCAGCCAGCCCGACTCCAGGCCGCTCGCATAGGCGTAGCCCGGCAGTCCCAGCAGCAGCCACCCGCTCATGTCCGAAGCGCCGGCGCTCAGGGCCGCCACCCAGCGCCCCAGCCGCCGCCCGCCCAGGATGTAGTCGGCCAGGCTCTGCGTGCGACGCCAGCCGACATAGCCGATGGCGAGCATCAGCAGCAGGTAGCATGCAAAGGCGAGGACAATGGAGGGATTGGTGGCGACCACGTCGGGCTCAGCGGGCGAGGCCGCTGCGCCGGTAGCCCAGAATCCGGGCGAAGTCCTTGTCCAGGGCGGCGATCCCCGTGGGCGTCATGCCGATGACGAACGGCTCGCCGTTCTGATCCTCATAGTAGAAGAGCGCGTAGCCCGAGGGGTAGAAGGCCAGGTCTCCGATGCCCGGCCGGTCCACGGGCTGCAGGGCGCTGAACAGCCGCCGGCTGGTCTCGATCAGATCGCCGGACACCGCAATGCCCTCGTCGAGCACGCCCATCTTCTTCAGAACGTAGGCGGCGAAGCCCGGCGAGTCGAAGCCTTCGTCCTCACTGCGGCCCCCCAGCTTCCAGCCGACGCCCTTCTCGCGCATCTCCAGGATGTCTCGAAGGGCCCGTGCCGCCTCCGGGTGGCGGCTGGCCAGCATCTTCACATCCACCGGGTCGATGGGGTGAGCGAAGCGCGACATGTCCAGGGTCCGCTCCAGCAGCTCCCGGGTACGCTGCAGCTCCTCGCGCAGGGACGCCTTCTCCCGCTCCAGGGCGGCCACCTCCAAACGGTAGCGCTCCACCTGGTCGCGCAGCGAATCCACCTGCGCCCGGTGGTCGGCGAGCGTCTGCCGGAGCGTTGCCACGTCCTCCTGAAGCGCCGCCTTCTCCTCCAGCAGCGGCCGGATCTCCAGCGCCACCGCCACCACCACCGCCAGGGCGATGGCGGCGATCAGGACCTGGACGACCACCAGTGCCGGCAGGACCCGCCCCTGTTCCCGGACGCAGGGTACGCTATTTCTCATCGGCCGACCCACCCCCCAGCGAGACCTTGATCACCTGATAGATGATCACGCCGAACCCCAGCAGACCGCCGCCCACCCCGACGCCCTCCACCCGGCCGAGCAGCTCGGGCGAGATGGCCCCGTTGATGACGCCGATGACCGCGCCCGCGACCAGGATCACCAGGCACAGACAACCCGTGGCCGAGACCATGACCACGGCGTAGTCTCTCGGGGTCCAATCCTTCACGGCCGTACGCGCCTGCCCTTTAATCTCCGGCGAATACCCGGGACGGCGCTCCGTCGGATGAGCCGTCCGCCCCCGATCCCAATTATGGCCCCTCCACGGACGGGTAAGAAGACCCGGGAACTGCGGCCTCGGCGACGCGGCGGCGCGCCTTCTCACGGTCGGGCGGACCTGCTCTGGGCCGATCGAATCGGTGGCGGTTGACGGCCGCGAGTGCCTGACGACGCCGGCGACGTCGGTCCTGGGGGCGGCGACGCCGGCAATGGGCGACATAAAACTTGTACACATATGCCCGTCTGTACTAGGATACCGATACAATCAATGTACATCCAAGACGATGCAGACAGACAGGCGCTCGGGTCGGACAACGGATGACGCCCTGTACCCCATACGGACCGTGTCCAATCTTACCGGTATCAATCCCGTCACCCTGAGGGCCTGGGAGAGGCGTTACGGGCTGATAGAGCCCCGCCGCACCCCCAAGGGCCACCGTCTATACGCCCAGGGCGACATCGATCTGATCAATCGTGTCCTGGAGCTGCTGCGAACCGGCATCCCGATCAGCCAGGTCAAGAGGCGTCTGGAGCAGCCGGGGCCCGCGCAGAGCGAAGGCCAGGGTTCCGAACCACGGCACGATCCCTGGAACGCGTACCGGACACGCATGCTGGCGGCCATCGCCCGTTTCGACGACGCCGGGCTGCATGCAGCCTACAACGAGGCCCTCTCCCTCTACCCGGCAGACCTGGTCACCGAGCGCCTGATGAACCCCCTGCTGCGGGTGCTGGGGGAGCGCTGGGAGCATCAACAGGTCGGCGCCATCGCCGAGGAGCATTTCTTCGGCAGCTACATGCGCAACAAGCTTGGGGCGCGCCTTCATCACCTCGTGAGCCGCAACGCCCGGCCCCGCCTGCTGGCCGCGTGCCTGCCCGGGGAGCTGCACGAGATAGGCCTGCTGCTGTTCTGCCTGGCCGCGGCGCCCCACGGCATCGGCTTCGTGATCCTGGGCGCGGACATGCCCCTGGAGGAGCTGCCCCACGCGGCCGAGCACGGCGACTGCGACGCCGTGCTGGTCTCCGGTTCCATGGACCCGGGCACGGCCGTTCTCCAGCGGGGGCTCCCGCGCCTTGTGGACCGGCTGAGGGTGCCCGTGCTGGTCGGCGGGCACACGGCGGTACGGCACCACGACGCCATCCTGCGGGCCGGTGCGACACCCCTGGGAGTAGACACCCCGGCGGCGATCCGGCGGATCCCAGACCTGGTCGCGAGCAGCCGAAGCACGCCATAGCGACGCCGGCCGGTCCCGATCCCGGCCGGCGGTGACGCCGCGTGCGGCTGCCCTGCGGGCGACGCCGACGGCCGAAGCCGGTAGAATCCGCCCCGTCCGCCACGGCGCCCCAGAACCCGTTCCCGATGCTGGATTTCCTCCTTCCCTGGCAATTCGACCCCTTCGCCGCGGTCGGGCTTGCGCTGGGCGGCGGATTGTACGCGGCGGGCATGGTCCGCGGCGCCAGGCCGTCTCCCTGGGCGGTGCTCGCCTACAGTCTGGGGCTGGGGGCCATGTACGCGGTGATGCATACGCGGCTCGACTACTATGCCCAGTACCTGTTCTCCGCCCACCGGGCGCAGCACCTGGTGCTGCACCACCTGGGCCCCTTCCTGATCGCCCTGTCCAACCCGCTGCCGGTCTGGCGCCGGGCGCTGGGCGGGCGCGTCGCCATGCCCGGCTGGCTGAAGGGCATCTACCGGGTGGTGCAGCACCCGGTGGTGGCGCCGGTCCTGTTCGTCGGGCTGGTCTATCTGTGGCTGACGCCGGACATTCACTTCGACGCTATGCTGAGCCACCGTCTCTATCTGCTGATGAACTGGTCGATGGCCATCGACGGGCTCCTGTTCTGGTGGCTCATGCTGGTGCCGCGCGGGCCCGGACACATCGTCGATCTCGGCTACGGCACCCGCGTGTTCATCCTGATCCTGGTCATGTTTCCGCAGATCGTGCTGGGGATCTACATCGCCCTGGGCCCAGGGGACCTCTACGACGTCTACGCGGTGTGCGGGCGGGCCTTTCCGATCTCCCCGGAGAAGGACCAGCTCTACGGCGGCATCATCACCTGGATCCCGGCGGCCATGATGAGCGTCCTCGGCGCATTGATCGTGCTGGGGCGCTGGATGCGCAGCGACGCGGAACGGGCGCCCGCCGACGCGGGTCAGACCCGTCAGGAAGAGTAGGCGCGGACTCTGCTGCCCGGACCTCTCCCGCGGGGATAAGGCTCGGCCCCGAAGCCGCTGCACCAAGCCCGGAAATGCCCCGGGAAGAGCGCGGGTGCATCACCGCGATCCGACCCGGGGATCAACGAGGAACCGAGATGAACCTAATGCCGATCCTGATGACCGCCCTGCTGCTCGCCGGCTGCTCCGGCGACGACGGCTGGCGCACCAAGGACATCACCGGCATCATGCCGGACCTGGAGCTCAGCCTTACGGGCGAGGATGGCACGACCATCACGGAGCAGGCGTTCCGCGGTGAGCCCCTCGCCGTGTACTTCGGCTACACCCATTGCCCGGATATCTGCCCGGCGACGCTGGGTAAGCTGCGTCTGGCCATCGGCCGGCTGCCGGAGGACGAGCAGAACGGGCTGCGGGTCCTGTTCATCTCCGTCGATCCGCGGCGCGACGATCCCTCAACGCTGGCGGAATACACCCGCTACTTCGGACCGCAGTTCGTGGGGGCGACCGCCGACCAGCGCACCCTCGAGGCGCTCGCACGGCGCTACCGGGCGACCTTCGGCTACGGCCAGCCCGACGCCGAGGGCGACTACACCGTCAGCCACCCCTCGGCGGTGTACGTATTCGACGGGCAGGGCCATATCCGGCTGCTGATGCGCGGCGACGATCCCCCGGAGGCCATGGCCCACGACTTTGCGCAGCTGATGGAGCAGGCCGGCTGAGGCGCGCACAGAACCTCCCGGGTACCGGCCGGGCGCCGCCCCGGCCGCCCGCGAGTGACGCTCGGCGGGAATCGACCCACGATGGGACGCCTGCCCCCCGTGAAATGCACCGATCTGTACCGCCCTGCCGTCAGGCCGCCGCGGTGCGACCCCGGGCCATGGCCTGCCCGGCCATCGCCAGCAGCGCGACCAGGCTCACCGCCGGTGTGACCAATCCCGCGCGGTAGTCCATCGCAAGACAGGTCAGCCCGCTCGCGATGCACCAGAGAACGGGCACCGCCGCCAGCAGCCAGCGGCGCCGCCCCTTTGCCATCAGCGCCAGCCCGAGGGTGCCGAGCGCGGTGGGATCGGGGGCGAGGCCGAAGACCTCAACGCCGGCCCAGGCCCGGCCGACGGCCGGGCCGAGCAGGGGGTGCAGCGCCACTGCATACAGGAGCAGACCCAGCCCGAGCCGGCCCGCGGCATCGCCCGCCCATTGGAAGCGCAGGCCCCCGAGCGCGGCCACCGCCATGAGCAGCAACGCCTGCAGAGCGAATCCCGCCCCCATCCAGGGCGCCGCCAGGTTGATCGTCGCGTAATGGCGGTAGAAGAACAGCCAGGCGATGGCGGCCCAGGAGAGCGCGAGGAGGAGGAGCGCCGCCCGGCCCCGCCAGGGGCCGGGACGGCGGGTGAGCCCGATCAGCACCAGCGCCAGCATTGCAGCTGCGATCTGGGCGGGCCAGACGTCGGCGTTGTAGAGCTCGTAGAGCCGGAAGTAGGTCTCCGGCGAGAACATCAGGAACTGGGACAGGGAGTAGGTGGAGAGGTCCCCGATCACAGGCCAGCCACGTGCCGGGCGATCCGCAGGCGCATGGCCTCGTCCGGCAGCACCCCCTGCATGGCGCCCATGTTCTCGCGCATGTGGTCGACCCGCCGCGTCGCCGGGATGGCGCAGGTCACCGCCGGGTGGGAGACGATGAACTTGAGCAGGAGCTGGGCCCAGTTGGCGCAGTCGACCTCGGCGGCCCAGTCCGGCAGCGGGTGGCGCTTCATGCGGTCGATCAGCGCACTCTGCCGGAACGGCCGGTTGGCGATGAAGGCGATGCCGCGGTCGGCGGCGAGCGGCAGGATGCGGTCCTCCACCTCCCGGTTCTCGGCGCTGTAGCTGGCCTGGACGAAGTCGAGGGGCCGGCTGCGCATGATCCGCTCCAGCTCCGCGTGGCGGCGGCCGTGGGAGGTGGTGATGCCCACGTGGCGGATGCGCCCCTCGGCCTTCATCGCGAGGAGCATGTCGAGGTGGTCCCGCCAGCTGACCAGGTTGTGGACCTGCTCCAGGTCCAGGCGGTCCACGCCCCAGAGGCGCTCGGAGTCGGCGACCTGCCCGGGGCCTTCGGACTTCGATGGCGTCCAGACCTTGGTGGCGGAGAACAGGCCCCGGGGGTAGCCCAGGCGCTCCAGCCCGTAGCCCACCACGGCCTCCGAGGAGCCGTACATGGGGGAGGAGTCGATCATCCCCCCGCCCAGCTCGAAGAAGGTGCGCAGCACCTCCGTGCGGTCTTCCCGGGCCACGGCGTCCCGGCCCACGTTGAAGGTGATCCAGGTGCCCATGCCGATGACCGGGATCGGCTCGCCCGTGGAGGGGATGGGCCTGGTGCGGACCGCAGGGGGCTCGGCACCGCGCACCCTGCCGGCACCCAACAGGCCAAGCGCGGCGGTGGCGCCCGTGGCGGCGAGGAAGCGGCGGCGGGTGATGCCGGCGGGGTGGCTCATGGGACTATGCTGTGTCGCCGGGCGGCGCCTATCAACCCCCCTGTCCAGGCGTGAATGCCGGCCTTCGCCGGGGCCGCGGCCCGAAGTCCAGGTTCGCCGAGAGGGCTCGGCTCCTGCACCCGTGCCGGCTCCGCCCGCTGTGGGAGGCCAGCCCCCTGGCCGAAGGGGCATTGGCTGAGGCCGCATTCGCCGAGAGGGCTCGGCTGCTACAGGTGCCCCGCCCGGCCATCCCGGCTCGCCTCACCGGTCCGCGGCGGTGCGGCTCTTCCAGACCAGGAAGACGGCCGGGATGACGACCAGGGTGAGGACGGTGGCGCTGACCATGCCGCCGACCATGGGGGCGGCGATTCGGCGCATGACCTCGGAGCCCGTGCCGCCGCCCAGCATGATGGGGAGCAGGCCGGCGATGATGGCGGCCACGGTCATCATGATGGGGCGCACCCGCATCAGGGCACCCTCCACCACCGCCTCGCGCAGGTCGGCCAGGGTCGGGTGGTGCACCCGCTCGCCGGCCACGGCATGGCGCTTGAGGGCCTGGTTGAGGTAGACCAGCATCACCACCCCGATCTCCACGGCCACGCCGGCCAGGGCGATGAATCCCACGCCCACGGCCACCGACAGGTTGTAGTCCAGCAGGTAGAGCAGCCACACGCCGCCCACCAGGGCCATGGGCAGGGTGCCCATGATGATCAGCACCTCGGTCAGGTTCCGGAAGTTGAGATAGAGGAGCAGCATGATGATGAGCAGGGTGACCGGCACCACCACCAGCAGTCGCTCCTTGGCGCGCACCATGTACTCGTACTGGCCCGACCAGTCGACGGAGTAGCCGGCGGGAAGATCCACTTCCTTCGCCACCAGGGCCCGGGCCTCCTCCACGTAGGAGCCCACGTCCCGCCCCTTGATGTCCACGAAGGTCCAGCCGTTGGGCCGGGCGTTCTCGCTCTTGATCATGGCGGGGCCGTCCTCGATGCGCACGTCGGCCACCTCGCCGAGGGGGATGCGTGCGCCGGAGGGGACGACGATGGGCAGGTTCCGAAGCTTGGTCAGGGAGTCGCGCAGGTCCCGCGGGTAGCGCAGGTTGATGGGGTAGCGCTCCAGCCCCTCCACGCTCATGTCCACGTTCATGCCGCCCACCGCGGTGGCGACCACCTCGTGGACATCGGCGATGTTGAGGCCGTGGCGGGAGGCGGCCACCCGGTCCACGTCCACCACCACGTACCGCCCGCCGGCCACCCGCTCGGAGTAGGCCGAGGCGGTGCCCGGCACCTGCTGGACCACCTCCTCGATGCGCCGGCCGATGTCCTGGATCACCGAGAGATCCGGGCCTGCCACCTTGACGCCCACCGGGGTCTTGATGCCGGTGGCCAGCATGTCGATGCGGGTCTTGATGGGCATGACCCAGGCGTTGGTGAGGCCGGGGAACCGCACCCGCTGGTCGAGCTCCTGGATGAGCTTCTCGGTGGTCATGCCGGGGCGCCACTGGTCCCGCGGCTTGAGCATGATGGTGGTCTCGATCATGGTGAGCGGGGCGGGGTCGGTGGCGGTGTCCGCCCGCCCCACCTTGCCGAACACCCGCTCCACCTCGGGCACGGTGGCGATCAGCCTGTCGGTCTGCTGGAGCAGCTCCCGCGCCTTGCCCACGGACACCCCGGGGAAGGTGGTGGGCATGTACATGAGATCGCCCTCGTCCAGGTCGGGCATGAACTCCGAGCCCAGCTGGGTCACCGGCCAGAGGCCGACCACCACCACCGCGGCCGACAGCATCAGCACCGTCCTCGGCGCGCGCAGTATGCCCCGGATGAACGGCCGGTAGCCGGCCACCAGCAGCCGGTTGACCGGGTTGCGGTGCTCCGGGGTGATGCGTCCGCGGATGAAATAGCCCATGAGCACCGGCACCAGGGTGACTGACAGGCCCGCGGCGGCGGCCATGGCGTAGGTCTTGGTGAAGGCCAGCGGCGAGAAGAGCCGCCCCTCCTGTGCCTCCAGGGTGAACACGGGCAGGAAGCTCAGGGTGATGATCAGCAGGGAGAAGAACAGCGGCGGGCCCACCTCCAGGGTGGCCTCGCGCACGATGCGCCAGCGGTTCTCGTCGGTGAGCGGCTCGCGCTCGATGTGCTTGTGCAGGTTCTCAATCATGACGATGGCCGCGTCCACCATGGCGCCGATGGCGATGGCGATGCCACCGAGCGACATGATGTTGGCGTTGATGCCCTGGTGGTACATGACCACGAAGGCCGCCAGGATGCCGATGGGCAGGCTGACGATGGCCACCAGGGCCGAGCGCAGGTGGAACAGGAAGACCAGGCACACCAGGGCCACCACCAGGAACTCCTCCACCAGCTTGTGCGCCAGGGTCTCCACCGCGCGCTCGATAAGCGAGGAGCGATCGTAGGTCCCGACGATCTCCACGCCCTCGGGCAGCCCCTGCTGCAGCTCGGCCAGCTTCGCCTTGACGCCGCCGATGGTGGTCAGCGCGTTCTCCCCGTAGCGCATGACCACAATGCCGCCCACCACCTCGCCCTCGCCGTCCAGCTCGGCGATGCCCCGGCGCATCTGCGGGCCGAGTCGGACCTCGGCCACGTCGCGCAGCAGCACCGGCGTGCCGTCGGCGTCCACCATGAGGGGGACCCGCTCCAGGTCGTCCAGCGCGTCGATGTAGCCGGTGGCGCGGACCATGTACTCGGCCTCGGCCATCTCGATCACGGAGCCGCCCACCTCCTGGTTGGCGCGCTGGATCGCCTGGCGCACCTTCGCCAGGGGCAGGCCGTAGGCCCGCAGCCGGTCCGGGTCGAGCACCACCTGGTACTGCTTGACCATGCCCCCGACAGTGGCCACCTCCGAGACGCCGGGCACGGTCTGCAGCTCGTACTTCAGGAACCAGTCCTGGATGGAGCGCAGCTCGCTCAGGTCCCGCTCGCCGCTGCGGTCCACCAGGGCGTACTCGTAAATCCATCCCACCCCCGTGGCGTCCGGCCCCAGGGCCGGGCGGGCGGCCGGCGGCAGCCGGGAGGCCACCTGGCTCAGGTACTCCAGCACCCGGGAGCGGGCCCAGTAGGGGTCCGTCCCGTCCTCGAAGATGACGTACACGTAGGAGTCGTTGAAGAAGGAGTAGCCGCGCACCGTCACGGCCCCGGGCACCGAGAGCATGGCGGTGGTCAGCGGATAGGTGACCTGGTCCTCCACCACGCGCGGGGCCTGGCCCGGGTAGGTGGTCTTGATGATGACCTGCACGTCGGAGAGGTCCGGGATGGCGTCCAGCGGCGTGCTCTTCACTGCGAACAGACCCCAGCCGGTGAGCAGCACCGTGAGCAGCATCACCAGGAAGCGGTTGCGCAGGGACCAGTCGATGATATGGGCGATCATGGGTCCCCCTCACTCGGCGTGCTTGTGAATGGCGACGACGCGGTAGCCGTCGCCGCTGCGCTCGAGCTGGAACATCACCGGGTCGCCTTCCGCCAGGCCCTCCAGGCTCACCCCTTCGGCCAGGCTGAAGTCCATGGTCATGGACGGCCAGTCGAGCGCCGGGATGGGGTCGTGATGCATCCGCAGCTTACCCTCCCCCGGGCTCAGCGCCTCGACCACGCCGGTGCCCATGACCCGGCTCGCGTCCTCCTCCAGCCGGGACGCGGGGTCGGACAGGCGCAGGATGCTGGCCCTGAGGCTGGCCTCGGAGTCGATGAGGAACTGCCCGGAGGTGACCACCCGCTCGCCCTCGCGCAGGCCCTCGCGGATCTCCACCCAGTCGCCCGACTCGATGCCGGAGACGACCTCCCGGGGCTTGAAGCGCCCCTCGCCCAGGGCCAGGATCACCCGCTCCTGCTCTCCGGTGCGGATCAGCGCCTCGCGGGGGATGTTGAGGATGCCGCTTTTGGCGCCGGCGAAGATGGTCACGTCGGCGAACATGTTGGGCTTGAGGGTCTCATCCGGATTGGGAAACTGCAGGCGCGCCTTCAGCGTGCGGGTATCGGGATCGAGGCTGGGGTAGACGAACTCCACCTTCCCCTCCCAGGTGCGCCCCGGGACGTAGGGCAGGCGCACCTCCGCGGGGGCGCCCACGCGCACCCAGTCCGCCTGGCTCTCGAAGACCTCGGCCAGCAGCCAGATCGAGGACAGGTCGGCCAGGGTCATCACCTCCGTCTCCGGCTTCACGTACATGCCCTCTCGCACGTTGAGCTGGGAGACGATGCCGTCCTGGGGGGCGTAGATGCTCAGGTTCTGGCGCACCTCGCGGGTCTTGCGCAGGCGCTCGATCTGATCCCCGGAGATCCCGAGGGCGACCAGGCGGTCGCGGGAGGCCCGGGCCAGGCGCTCGCTGGTCGAGCCGAGCGCCTGGACATACTCCTCCTGGGCGTTGACCAGGGTGGGCGAGTAGAGCTCGAAAAGCACCTGGCCCTTCTCCACCCGCTCGCCCTCGGACTTGACGGTGAGCCGGTCGATCCAGCCGTCGGTGCGCAGGTGCACGTGGCTCACCAGGTCCTCGTCCAGGTCCACGTAGCCCACGGTGTCGATGCGCCGCCACAGGCGCCCCCGCTCCACCGCAGCGGTGCGCACCCCCATGTTCTGTACCACGGCGGGGGAGATGCGGACCTGCACCCCGCCCTCCTCGTAGACGGGGATGAACGCCATGCCCATCTCGTCGGTACGCGGCGTTTCGGAGGTGATCGTCGGGTCATGGGGATGGCGGTAGTAGAGGACCTTGCGCTCGGTCTCGCCGCCGGCGTCGTCGGGCTCGACCGCCACCAGATCCATGCCGCAGATGGGGCAGCTCCCGGGCTCGCCGCGGATGATCTGCGGGTGCATGGGACAGACGTAAGTGGGATCCTGGTGCTTCAGCGCGTGCTCCATGGCGGACTGCTGCTTCACGTCCTCCATGGACTCCGAAGGCTGCGAGACGGCGACCGTCGAGGCCACCGCCCACATCAGGACCGTGATCGTGAGACTGATGGCTGTGCGGATCATCGATCTTCTCCCGCCAGGTAGAGGAGGCCCGCCAGGGCCTTGGCCCGGTCGACCCTCAGGCGCAGGGCGTCCAGCCGGGTGTCGAGCTCGGAGACCCGGGCGCGCAGCAGCGCGGTGAAGTCGCCGCGCTCGCTCTGGTAGGCGTTCAGCGCCGCCTCGGTGTTCTCGCGGGCCCGGGGGACAAGCAGCCGGTCGTAGCGCGCGAGCCGCTCCCCGGTGCGGATCCAGGCGGCGTGCTCCTCGTCGAGCATCCTCTGGAGCTCGCGCAGGCGCACCTCCCGAGAGGCCATGGCGGCCTCGACCTCGTGACGGCTCGCCCGCAGCCGGCGATCCTGGCGGTTGCCCGTAAAGATCGGCATGTCCATCACGACCATGACCGAGAGGAAGTCCGGCCGCTCGACCGGATCGGGCCTCAGCAGGGTGTTGCGGTACAGGTCGATCCTGGGATCGGTCGGAGCCGGGATGCCCAGCGCCTGGCGCGCAGCCGAGAGTCCCTGGGCCAGCTCGCTCTGCCCGGCGGGCGTGGTCTCCCCGCTGCGGATGCCGTAGGTGACGTCCAGCATCCACTGCGGCCGGAAGGCCTCGCGCGCAACGGCGACGCCCTGGTTTCCCGCGGCGACCCGGGCGTTCTCCGCGCGGATCGCCGGGTGGGTCTGCAGTCCATCTGCGAGTGCGGCATAGCTCGGGACGTCCGGCAGATCGGGCAGGGCGTCGGGCAGCTCCCCGCGTGCCGGCTGCGGACCGATCCAGCGACCCAGCTCGGCGCGCGCCTGCTCCTCCATGGTGCGTATACGCAGCTCCCGGTCGCCGAGCAGGTCCAGCTCCAGCTCGGCCTGGATCACGTCCTGCTGGTTCCGGCCGCCGGCGGCATAGCGCGAGCGGGTGATCTCCACGAGCTGGTCGAACAGGCGCTGGGTCTCCCGCACCACCTCCCCGGCCCGGACCCAGTAGAAGGTCTCGAGCCAGGCCCGGCGCACCGACCGGACCACCTCCAGCCGCCGCTGGTCGGCCCCCGCCCGCTCGGCGTCCGCCAGCCGCTCGGTGCGCCGCGAGCGGTGCTCCAGGGAGCGACCGGACGGGAACATCTGCTGCACCCCGATCTGGACCTGCGTCATGGGCTCCTGGCCCAGGGCGAAGGTGTCGGTGGGGAAGTTCATCAGGCCGAGCTTGAGCTTGGGATCGGGGAGCTCGCCGTCGGCGACGGCGCTCTGCTCCAGCGCCGAGGCCTTCTGCCGGAGAACCTCCAGGCTCGGCTCGCCGCCGACGGCGGCGCGCTCCGCCTCGTGCAGTGTCAGATCGGCACCGGCCGGCGACGCGACCGCCAGCAGGACGCCGGCCGCCCGGCAAAGGGCGGGAACAGGGACAGGTGATGGCATCTGTTGCCTCCGCTTGGACCGCCCGCAGGCGGCCTAGAACGAACGGGACAGGCCGGGCGCGGGCCCGGCGCCGGGAACGCTCAGGCGAGGGTCCGGGGAGGTCTCAGCTCGACGGGAGGGAACAACCTGGGGAAGGCGCCCGGAGCGAATCCGGAGGCGCCCGACGGTGTCTCGGGGCAGCGGGTGGAGGTGGTCGACGGCAGCGCGAGCCCTATGCAGTGAACGCAGGCGTCGCACTGGCCGGCGCAGCCTGCGGCACAGTCGTCGTGGATGCCGTGCGCCGCGTCCTGGGCCGGTTCAGCGGCGCCCGCCGCCTGGGAGGGGCAACAGCCGTGCCCGGCCTCGGCCGGGGCCAGCATCGCCTGCGCGGCACCGCCCGCCGACGGCAGGAGCAGCGCCAGCACCACCAGGATGGATATCCACTTGCGAATCGTCATGCGGTGATCCGTGGCCCGCACGCCGGTCGGGAATCCGGCGGGCTCATGTAAGCTACGCCCCAGCGGAACGGGCTGTCAACGCAGGGCCGGCACACCCGGAGGGGCAAGTGGCACGGCAGATGCATACTCCGCGTCCATCAGAGAGTCAAATTTCTGCCGCGCGAGTGTGGGATAATGCGCGCGATCCGGTGCGGCCCGCAGGAAGCCGCGACCGCCTCAGGGCAATGACCGGAGCCGCCGGCTGGCGGCTTGCCCGTGCTACGCCTTTTCAAACCCCAACGGAGTCTTTTGCATGACTGAACCAAGAAAGCTCATCTACGCCTTCGAAGAGGGCGACGGCAAGAACAAGATGCTCCTCGGAGGCAAGGGCGCCAACCTCTGCGAGATGACGCAGATCGGTCTGAACGTTCCGCCCGGGTTCACCATCACCACCGAGGCCTGCCTGGAGTACCTGGAGGACCGTGAGCTGCCCCAGGGACTCATGGACCAGGTCCGCGAGCACATGCGCAACATCGAGCGGCAGACCGGGAAGGTGTTCGGCGGCTCGGAGAATCCGCTGCTGGTCTCGGTGCGCTCCGGTTCGGCCATGTCCATGCCCGGCATGATGGACACCATCCTCAACCTCGGCCTGAACATCGACACCCTCAAGGGGCTGATCAGGCAGAGCGGCAACGAGCGCTTCGCCTACGACGCCTACCGCCGCTTCATACAGCTCTTCGGCAAGGTGGCGCTCGGCGTATCCGACGAGGCCTTCGACGAGGAGTTCGAGTCG
The DNA here is from genome assembly GCA_050050175.1 of Chromatiales bacterium. Taxonomy (GTDB): domain Bacteria; phylum Pseudomonadota; class Gammaproteobacteria; order Chromatiales; family Chromatiaceae; genus CAVQCX01. The sequence continues at coordinate 8,784 of JASFUT010000002.1, read as the reverse complement.
GTCAAGGACAAGGCGGGCGTGACCGCCGACGTCAACCTCTCGGCGCGGGACCTGCGCGAGATCTCCGACCGCTTCCTCGACGTGGTCGAGCGCGAGACCGGCAAGCCCTTCCCCGAGGACCCCATGAAGCAGCTGGAGATCGCCGTGGAGGCGGTGTTCAACTCCTGGATGGGCAGGCGCGCGGTGGATTACCGCCGCCAGTTCAAGATCACCCCCGATCAGGCCAACGGCACCGCGGTGAACGTGGTCACCATGGTCTTCGGCAACCTGGGCGACGACTCCGCAACGGGCGTGGCCTTCACCCGCTACCCGGACACGGGCGAGAACAAGCTCTACGGCGAGTACCTGGTCAACGCTCAGGGAGAGGACGTGGTGGCCGGCATCCGCACGCCCAAGCCCATCGACGCCCTGCACGAGGAGATGCCCGAGCTCTACCGCCAGCTCCAGGAGCTTCGCGACCGCCTGGAGAGCCACTACAAGGAGGTTCAGGACTTCGAGTTCACCATCGAGAAGGGCCGGCTCTACTGCCTGCAGACCCGCAACGGCAAGATGAACACGGCGGCCCTGGTGCGCACCTCGGTGGAGATGGTGCGCGAAGAGCTGATCGACCGGCAGAAGGCCCTGCTGCGCATCCAGCCGGACGGCCTCGAGCAGCTGCTCTTCCCGCGGCTGGCCCCCGGCTCCAAGACGGCGCCCCTGGCCCGCGGCCTGGCCGCCTCCCCCGGCGCGGCCGTCGGCCGGGCGGTGTTCGACGCCGACCGGGCCGAGCAGATGGGCCACACCGGCGAGCGCGTGATCCTGGTCCGCGAGGAGACCAAGCCCGAGGACATCCACGGCTTCTTCGCCGCCGAGGGGATCCTGACCTCCCGCGGCGGGCGCACCTCCCACGCGGCCGTGGTGGCCCGGGGGATGGGCAAGCCCTGCGTGGCCGGCGCCGAGGGCATCCGGGTGGACGTGCACATGCGCAAGGCGTTCATCGGTGAGGCCACCATCAGCGAAGGTGATCTCATGACCATCGACGGCACCACCGGCGACGTCTACCTGGGTGCGATCCCCATGCAGGAGGCGGAGTTCTCCAACGAGCTCGAGACCCTGCTCGGCTGGGCGGACGAGGTGGCCAGGCTCAGCGTGATGGCCAACGCCGACACGCCGGACGACGCCGAGCGGGCCCTCAAGCTCGGTGCGCGGGGCATCGGCCTGTGCCGCACCGAGCGGATGTTCAACTCGGTGGACCGCCTGCCCGTGGTGGTGGAGATGATCCTCGCCGAGGACACCGCCGCCCGCCAGGCGGCGCTGGACAAGCTGCTGCCCATCCAGCGGGCCGACTTCAAGGCGATCCTGAAGACCATGGCGCCCAATCCGGTCACGGTGCGCCTGCTCGACCCGCCCATCCACGAGTTCCTGCCCACCGAGAGCCAGCTGGTGGAGGAGCTCGATCAGCTCGAGCACCTGCGCGAGACGGTGCTCGGCATGAACATCCTCTCGGACACGGTGGAGTTCATGTACCGCACGTCCGACAACCACCCTTCGGTCTCCCGGCTGGCCGATCCCCGCCTCGTGGAGGAGGCCATCGACAAGAAGGAGACCATGCTCAAGAAGGTGCGTGCGCTCTCCGAGGTGAACCCCATGCTCGGCCACCGCGGCGTGCGCCTCGGCATCACCTTCCCCGAGATCTACGCCATGCAGATCCGCGCGGTGCTCGAGGCGGCGGCGGAGTGCATCCGCGACGGCATCGAGGTGCATCCCGAGATCATGGTGCCGCAGGTCTGCACCGTTCAGGAGATCTCCCGGGTCCGCCAGACGGTGGAGTCGGTCAAGCAGGCGGTGGAGGCCCACTACGGCGTGGAGCTCACCTTCAAGTTCGGCTCCATGCTGGAGGTGGTGCGGGCCTGCATGCGCGCCGAGTCCCTGGCCGAGGAGGCGGAGTTCTTCTCCTTCGGCACCAACGATCTCACCCAGGCCGCCTTCTCGTTCTCCCGCGAGGATGCGGAGAACAAGTTCCTGCCCATGTATAACGAGAAGACCATACTCCAGGACAACCCCTTCGAGGTGCTCGACGTCAAGGGTGTGGGCAAGATCATGGAGCTGGCCGTGGGCTGGGGCCGCACCACGCGCCCGGACATGAAGATCGGGATCTGCGGCGAGCACGGCGGACATCCCAGCTCCATCCGCTTCTGTCATGGGATCGGCCTGACCTACGTGTCCTGCTCCGGCCCCCGGGTGCCCATCGCCCGCCTGGCGGCGGCCCATGCCGCCATCGACGAGGCCACCCAGGCCGGTCTCCAGTCCACGTAGCGCGCGGTGCGCATTGCGGGCCGGTCCGCCCGGACCGACCCGCCTTCATCGAGGGGCCGCGAAGCGGCCCCTCTTCTTTTGGCGGCGCAGACCCTCGACCCGACACCGACCCCCGGTGCATCGCCACCCTGCCGATCGACCTGTACCGCACTCGCTCCCTCCCGAAGCACCAACCTTCGCGCGCGCCGGCGCCTGGTCCGGCCGCGTCGTGCGGGTGTCCCCTGCGCACGGAACCCCAGCCGACCGCATGGGATTGAAATAATAATCATTCTCATTACAATCCACGCTGTACCTTCGTTGAGTCAGGGCCGGGCCCCGCCCGGCCGCTGACGGGAACCTCTCTCCAGGAGGCGGATTCATGTGTGATGCCGACACGCCCCCATCGACGGCCGGTCCTCGGGCGGGCAGAAGGCGGAAGCTCTGGGAGCTGGAGGACCGTTTCCACTGCCCGGTGATCGGGACCTGCCTGACCCTCGAGGATCTGCGCAAGATCCTGCGCCAGTCCGGCGTCAGACTGAAGGAACGCCCCACGGATTTCGACCTGCACGTCGCCCTGGTCCGCCTGGCCGGGGAGAAGGGACGGGCCAGCCGCGCGGTGCAGAAGCTGCTGGACCGCCGCTTCGCCCGCCACGTCCGCCACGCCGCCTCGCTCGCCGACGAGCGGGCGCTGTCCGGCTGGTGGCGGGAGGCCGCCCGTAACGGCGATCTGGCCGGCACCTTCTGGGCCCTGGCCACGCACCCCGCCCTGGGCGAGACGCTCGCCCGACGCCTCTACGGCGAGATCCACATGCTGTCCCACATCTCCGGGCGCTCGCACCGCGAGGCCCTCGCCCGGATCCCGGGGCTCGAGCGGCAGGTGGCCGACCTGGAGGCGGCTCGGGAGCGCTCCGGGCAGCACAGCCGGGAGGCCCTCGCCGGGCGCGACCGGCGGATCGCCGGGCTGGAGCGGGAGCTCGAGCGCGCACGGGCGGAGCTTCGCGAGCGCGGCGCATCGGCTGCGGAGCCGGTGCCGGCTCCGGACAGAGCGCTCGAGGAGGAGCGCCGACGCGCCGATCGCCTGGAGGCGCGCCTCGCGGAGCGCGAGCACCGCCTCGACGAGCGGGCGATGGAGATCCAGGCCCTCAAAGAGCTCCTCGGCGAGGCCCGGGACGACCTGGGCCGGGCGGACGAGCTGCTCAGACAGCGTCTGGACCGCTGGGGTCCGGCGGGTAGCGGAGCTGCACGGCCCGATCTGGGCGGACGCCACGTCGTCTATGTCGGCGGCCGTCCGTCCCTGACGCCCCACCTGCGCGCCGCGGTCGAGCGGTACTCGGGCCGGTTCACCCACCACGACGGCGGGAAGGAGGACAGCCGGGCCGGGATCGAGTCGCTGCTGGGCAGCGCCGATCTGGTGTTCTGCCCCGTCGACTGCGTGAGCCACGACGCGTGTACGCGCGTCAAGCGCTACTGCAGGCAGCGCGCTGCGGTGTTCGTGCCGCTGCGTGCATCCAGCCTCTCGGGATTCGTGCAGGAGCTGCAGCGGGTGGCGGACACCCTTCCCGCAACCGCCAGCCAGTGACCCGCCGCACAGCTTCGCGGGCCTGAACGGCCGCTCCCACGACAGCCCCCAACCCCCGTGGGAGGCGCCCTTCAGGCGCCGAACAGGCATCCGGACCAAAGCCGCGCGGGCTGAAGGGACACTCCCACGACAACCCCGGCAGAACCCCTGTGAAAGACGCCCTTCAGGCGCCGAGAAACATCGCCGACGGACCTTCGGGCCCGGAGCACCATTCCCTCACATCTGAGACTGCAGGTAGTTCGGCAGCCCGATCCGCTCGATGAGCCCCAACTGCTGCTCGAGCCAGTAGGCATGGTCCTCCTCGGTGTCGGCGAGCTGCGCCTCGAGGATTTCGCGGCTGCGGTAGTCGCCCTCGGCCTCGCACAGGGCGATCGCGGCCTTCAGATGCCCGGCGACCGAGTACTCGAGCTGCAGATCGTTCGCGAGCATCTCCGGCACCGTCGCACCGATCCGCAGCGGGTCCTGCTGTGACAGGTCCGGCGTCGCCTCGAGAAAGAGGATGCGGCGGATCAAGGCGTCGGCGTGCTGGGTCTCCTCCTCCATCTCGTGGTTGATCCGCTCGTAGAGCTTGGTGAGCCCCCAATCCTCGTACATCCGCGAATGGGTGAAGTACTGGTCGCGGGCAGCCAGCTCGCCCCGCAGGAGCTTCTGAAGCTCCTCGATGACCTTGTCGTTGCCTTTCATTGGATGTCTCCGTTGGGCCGGGTCGCCGTCCGCAGTGACGCAGGGAGCGCAGAGGGAGCGCGGCGGCCCTGCGTGCCTCGCGGGACATGGGAGCGCGTCCCGGCAAATGCCATAGGGTCAGACGGCATCATCCCCTCAGACGCCGGATTGGAGGTAGTTCTCCAGGCCGGTGTTCTCGATCAGCCACAGCTGCGACTCCAGCCAGTCGATGTGCTCCTCGGTGCCCTCCAGCAGCTCCTCGAGCAGCTCCCGGCTGACGTAGTCCCCGGCGGACTCGCACACGCCGATCCCGCTGCCGAGCTCGGCGCGGGCCTCGGTCTGCAGCGCGAGGTCGCCCCGGAGCATCTCGGGCACGTCCTGGCCGACGAGCAGCTTGCGAAGGTCCTGGACGTTGGGCAGGCCCTCGAGGAAGAGGACGCGCTCTATCAGCGCATCCGCCTGCTTCATGGCCTTGATGGAGTATGCGTACTCGCTGTCGTTGAGCCCGCCCAGGCCCCGGTTCTTGAGCATGCGGGCGTGCAGGAACAACTGATTGATGGCCGTGACCTGCGTCCTCAGGGCGATGTTGAGCACGCGAATGACCTCGGAATCGCCTTTCATCGAATTCTCTCCTGACGTCGGTCGGATCCGACCCGTCGCCGCAGAGCAGACCGGCTGTCCGCCAAGCGACGGGGCGACCGCTGAGGGGCATTCTCGCCCAGACCCGGCAGCCGCGAAACCGGTCGTACACGCACAATGGACGGGCGATTCATTGTATTGCAAATACGAGTGGTTTGCATTACGATTTAACAAGGCCGTTCGGCGAAAGGGGTGGCCCGGATGTACGTATGCATTTGCAACGCCGTAACAGACGGCGAGATCCGCGCGGCCGTGGGCGAAGGGGCCAGGTCCCTGGATGCCCTCGGACGCAAGCTCAAGGTCGCCACCTGCTGCGGCCGCTGCTCGGACTGTGCCCGGCGGATCCTCGACGAAGCGATCGGGGAATCTCCTTGCGCCCCCTCCGCGACGGACTTTGCCGCGGGCTGAGCCCGCACCGAACGCATCCGGCCGTAACCCCGGCCCTTGCCGCCGGTCTGCACGGGTCGCTCACGCGCCCCGGCCCCCTTCCCCGTCTCCCCGACGATCCCGAAGGACCACACCGTCCCGCCCGCCGGCCGCCTCAGAGCAGCGCCGCGGAGGCTTTCCTTCGGTGAGAGCGCCCGGCTGCGCGCCTTGCTGGCGCGCCGAAGCAGCCATCCGGTCGGGTCAAGGTGTAGAATTCGCCCTCCCACCGCCGACGGAGAGGGCCGGGGCCGCATGCACATCGCAGACGCCACTATGTTCTACGCGCCCCGCAGCGGGGGCGTGCGCAGTTACCTGAGCGCCAAGCACCAGTGGCTTCGGCAACATACGGGGCACCGCCACAGCCTCGTGGTTCCGGGCGGGCGGCTGGACGTGGAGGGAGACCTGTACCACATCCCGGCGCCCCCGCTGCCGTTCGGCCACGGCTACCGCTTTCCCCTGCGCGCCGCCGGCTGGGCCGCCTGCCTGGCCGGGATCGGCCCCGACCTGATCGAGGCGGGCGATCCCTACGTACCCGCCTGGGGCGCCCTGGAGGCCGGCGAGCGCCTGGGCATTCCGGTGATCGCCTTCTACCACTCGGATGTGACCCGCCTGATCTCCACCCGCGTGGGGGCCTGGAGCGCCCGCCTCGTCGGCCGCTACGTGCGCAACCTCTACTCGCGCTTCGACCGGGTGCTCGCCCCAAGCCGCGTGATCGCCGGCCGCCTGGAGGCCCTGGGTCTGGGCAACGTCCGCCACCAGCCCCTGGGCGTGGACCTGGAGCGCTTCGCACCCGAGCGCGCGGACCCGGGGCTCAGGGCGCGGCTGGGCCTGGACCCGGACACACGTCTGCTGATCTTCGTCGGCCGCTACGCCCGCGAGAAGAACATCCCTCAGCTCGCCAGGACCATGGAGATCCTGGGACCGCGCTATCACCTGCTGCTGGTCGGCCCGGACATGCCCTCGCGCCCCGTCGCCAACTCCACCGTCGAGTCCGACTACCTGGACCACGAGAAGATCTCCCGGATGCTCGCCAGCGCCGACGCCTTCGTCCACCCCGGGGACCGCGAGACCTTCGGGCTGGTGGTGCTCGAGGCCATGGCCTCCGGCCTGCCCGTGGTCGGGGTCGACTCGGGCGCCGTCCCGGAGCTGATCCTGCCGGGCACGGGGGTGCTCGCTCCCTCGCCCGCCCCGCCTGAGCTGGCCGAGGCGGTCCGCACGCTGTTCTCGATGGACGCGCCGGCCATGGCGGCCCGGGCCCGCCGGACCGCGGAGACCCGGTGGAGCTGGGACGCGGCCTTCCGCCGCATGCTCGGCACCTACGCCGAGCTGACGGCCGGCGAGCCTCAGCGGCGCCTGCAACATGGCCCCGACTGAGCTCCCGCGGGCGGTCAGCGTCGTCCTGCACGACGTCGCGCCGGCCACCTGGCCGGCCTACGCGCCGCTGCTGCGGGAGATCGACGAATTGGGCGACGTGCCCCTTACGCTGCTGGTGGTGCCCGACTACCACCACGGCGGGCGCCCGGGCGCGCACCCGACCTTCCGCCGCGCCATCGAGGCACGCATCGCCCGAGGCGACGAGATCGCGGTACACGGCCTCTACCATCTGGACGAGGCGCCTGTCGGACCTCACCCCCTGCGATGGCTCAAACGCCGCGTCTACACCGCAGGCGAGGGAGAGTTCGAGCCCCTGACCGAGGCCGAGGCCTCCGAGCGGATCGCGACGGCGCTGCGAACCTTCGCCGGCCTGGGCTGGCCGGTCAGCGGGTTCGTTGCCCCGGCCTGGCTCGTGGGGCCCGGCGCCCGTGCCGCGCTGCGGCGCAGCCCCTTCCGTTACACCTCCACGCCCTCCCAGCTGATCCGTCTGCCCGACTGGGAGCCGATCGCCGCCCCCAGTCTGGTGTGGAGCGCGCGCAGCGGGTGGCGTCGCCGGCTGTCGCGCCTGTGGAACGAGCGCCTGCTCGAGCAGAGCCGCTCGAGGCCGCTGCTGCGCCTGGGGCTCCATCCGGTGGACATGGGCCACCCGGAGGTGGTGCGCTGGTGGCTGGGTGCGCTCCAGCGGGCGCTCCGCGAACCGCGCGAGCCCATGACCAAGGCCCGCTGGGTGCAGGCGTGGCGTTGAAGCGCTACGCCCTGCTCGCCGCCGCCAGTCTGGTCCTGAGCCTCGCCGTCCCGCTGAGCTACGGCGGCCTGGACGCCGTGCGGGGACTGCTGCGGGCACCGCCCTGGCTGCCGCTGTGCGTCATCGCCATGGTGCTGGCCGGCTGGGTGCTGAACGCGCTCAGGCTCCGACTGCTGAGCCGAGGCGTGGGACCGCCACTGCCCCTGCGCAAGGCGCTGGGCACCATGATCGCCACCGAGTTCGCGATCTGCGCCACCCCCGCCGGGGCCGGCGGCCCGCTGACCTACGTCTACCTGCTGGGCCGGGAGGGGCTGAAGACCGCCCATGCCGCGGCCCTGTTCGCCACCGAGCAGGTCATGGACCTGCTCTTCTTCATCGGCGTGCTGCCCGTGGCCCTTCTCCTGCTGTTCACGCGCACCGACCTCCCCCACCTGGGCGGGCTTGCCGCCGTGCTGGCCCTGGTGCTCACGAGCGGCATGCTGGCCGTGTGGCTGCTGCTGCGCCACTACCGGCCCGTTCTGCTCCTGGCCGGGCGGCTGCTCCACCGCCTCAAGGTCTCGCGGCGAACCCGCAACCGCCTGGCCCGCTGGGCGCTTCAGTTCCGCAGCGGGGTCGGACTGCTGCTCGGCATGCCGCGACGGCGCCTGTTCGCCGTCTACGTCCTGTGCGCAGGCCACTGGATGCTGCGCTACAGCGTGCTCTACATTGTGCTCTGGGGGCTGGGGGAGCCCATCGCCTGGTCGTACCTCCTCCTGGCACAGATGCTCTCGCTCTCGGCCGGGCAGCTCACCTTCCTTCCCGGGGGGAGCGGCGGCGTGGAGCTCGGCATGAGCGCCCTGCTCGCCCCCTTCGTGCCCTCGTCCACCCTGGCCAGCGCACTCATCCTCTGGCGCTTCGGCATCCACTACTGGTACCTGATCGCCGGAGCCCCTGTGTTCCTGGCGACCGCCGGGTCGGCGATGTTCCGGCGCATCACCGCCTAGCGAGCCTCCCCGGGATCGGGGGCGGGACCGGCCACGCCGGCCCCGCCGCTGGCACGATTCCTGCGGGCCAAGCCCTCAGCATGAGGGGCGGCACGAGCCTC
>JASFUT010000001.1:0-32720 GCA_050050175.1 Chromatiales bacterium | reverse complement strand
GTCCCCCAGGACCTCTTCGATCACCGGCGCTTCGCTGACGTCCCGGTCGGTGATGTGGTGTATGTCGGTCGACTCGGGGGGAATGGGACGCCCGGGGTTGACCAGGGTGTTGAGCTCCCGGCCCGTGGCGTTGAGGCCGTTCATTTCGAGCAGGGAGATGGAGCAGATCTCGTCGCCCGCGTACGCGTGAAAGCCCGTGGTCTCGGTGTCGATCACCACGAAGCGCGCGTCCTGTACGGGGACGTCGACCATGGCCTTGGGGTCGAGAGACAGGAGGCGCTCGTGCAGCACGTGCATCTCCGGCTGATCGAGCAGGGCCCCCTTGGCCAGCTTGCGCCGCAGACCGGCCCGGATACGCGCGAAGATCTCCCCGAGCTGCTCGCTCGGCATCAGAAGGCCTCCGTTCCCAGCTCGCCCTGGAGCCGGTCCTGGAAACGCTTCACCGCACGCATGGCCATCCTCAGCGCGCCGTGCTGCTGGCTGTTGAGACGGTCGGGATCGACGAGCTTGTCGGGCTCGGTGTCCCGTCGGAGCTGCTCGATCTGGTGCTCGAGCAGCAGGTCAAGCAGCTCGTCGTAGGCCACCCCGACGGAGGTCGCGAAGTCGTCCGAGAACTTGCCCGTGCGCACCAGGGCGGCGAGGCGGTCCGTGGTGTTCTGCACGGCGATCCCGTTCTGCAGGGCGAATACCCGCGCGGCGTCCGCGATGATGCGCAGGCCGTTGCGCTTGAGGTCGATCCGCCCGCCTTCGTCGCTCCGCGTCGTGGTGATCAGCCGGTTGAACCAGCCGATCGCCGGGCGTCCCTCGGCATCGTGCTCGACCATGAGGCTGAGCAGCCGGGGCTTGGCCTGTATCCGGGTCAGCAGGTGACGGCGAAGCTCCGCGGTGAGCCGGTCGTCGCCGTACAGGGTGTCGAAGTCGAAGACGATGTTCGACCATACCGCCGCCTTCTCGTTGGGCTGCTCCACGAGGTGCTCGATCTGGCGCTTCCACTCCTCGAGGCTCTTGCGGTACATGGGGTTGCGCGCCATGATCTCCCCGGGGCAGAGGATGTATCCCGCCTCGTCGAGGCTCCTGTTGAGCCGTTGGGCGAACTGCTCGAACCATTCGCGGCTCTCCGGGCGGCCGGCCAGGGGACCGTCCTGGATGATCAGCCCGTTGTCCTGGTCCGGGCGCATGAGCATCTCCTTGCGCCCGCCGGAGCCCATGATGAGCACCGCGAAGCCGGTGGGCGCCGCGCCCCGGCCTTCCGCCCGCATCCACTCCAGGGTCAGCTCGACCACGCGGCGCTGGACGGCAAGGTGCTGCTCGCTCAGGATGCGTACCGCCGTGCTCGGGCGGCGGTTGGTCTCGCGCGCCTCCGCGGCCACCTCGGCCATGCGGTTGAACAGCACCCGCAGCTCGCCGACGCTGCGGGCCTGAGGGATCTGAGTGGTGATTGCGCTGGACTGGGAGACCAGGGCCCTCAGAATATCGGTCTGGGAGACCATGCCGATGGCCTTGTCGCCCTCGGCCACGATCAGGTACTTGATGCCTTCGCGCTCCTGGATCTCCTCGGCCTCCCACAGCGGCGTGTCGGGTGCCACCGTCCTCGCGTGCTGACAGGCCGCATCCATGATGCTGTCGTCGGGCGACGCATCCTTCAGCAGGGCGGCCTCGGACAGGCCCGCGCAGGTGAGAACCCCGATCAGGTCGCCGGCATCGTCGGCTACCACCATGCTGCCGATGCGCCGCTCCTGCATCCTCCCGAACGCCTGCCGCAGACTCAGGTCCGGGCCGCAGGAAGCCACGGGCGTCTTCATCACGGCCGTGACCGGCCGTGCGAGCACGCCCGTGCTGATGCCCCGGTCCGGGGCGCGCTGGCGCAGCTTGGTCGCGATCACCCGGTTGATCACGTTGAACAGGTCAGGCTGGGTCTGCTCGAGCTCGCGAAGGCGCTCGGCCGGCACTTCCAGCACATCCCCGTCCTGCACCGCCAGGGCCGCGGAGGCGTACGGGGCGTTGTCCAGATAGTTGGCGAGACCCACGAGGTCGCCGGCCAGCACGCTGTCGTCCCGGTTGAAGCGCCGTCGGATCAGCAGGTGGTCCGCGAGGGGTATGAAGACCTTGTGCTTGTAGGGGTCACCGGGCCGGAACAATGCCTCTCCCGCCTGGATTGGCCGCAGCGCAGCGCTGCCGACCACCAGCCCAAGCGCCTCCATGCCCACGCCCTTGAAGCTGCGCGTTCCGCACAGCAGTCGGGCGACCTCCTCCTGGGACTTTCTCTCTGCGGTCATGGCGGTTGCCGCGGGATCTATACTTGCGCCGAGAGCCTACCCGGGTCCCAGGCATGCGCAGCGGTGCACCGAACGAAGGCGAGCGGGAGGTGATGGACGCCGCCGCCCTGCTGGACATCAGCGAATACGACCTGCTGTGCCTCGCCTACCGGCGCTGGTACGGCCGGGACGCGGGTGAAGTGCTCATGGAGCGGGTGTTTGCCGCCTACATGCTCGGCTGCGTCGTCCCCCACTGGGCACGGTTCCACGCCCGCGAGATCCTCGCCGGTCACCGCCCCGCGCCTGCGCCCAGCGGGCGGCCAGGCGGTGCAACATCGCCGCCGCGCCCCGTCCCGAGGGCCCTCGTTGTCCTGATGCTCCTCGGGGTGCTCGCGCTGGTCCTCGGCGCGTTCTTCGATGCCCGCTTGTGGCCGGCGGTGGAGAGCTGCTATTTTCCGCCGTGCTACTGAGCCCGCCTCCCGGGCGGGCCGGGAGGGGCCGTGCCGGCCCGCGCCGGGGATCGCAGTGATCGACTGGATATTTCTACTGGTCACCGGTTTCATCGCCTACCACGGGCTGACCTTCCGAAACCCCGACGGCGAGAATGACATCGGACACCTCCTGTTCGGGTCGATCGCCCTGTTGTTCTTCCTGCGCGTGCTCTTCGTCGACATCCTGCGGGTCTGGTGATGGCTCAAAGCTTGTAAGCCCTCTGGCGGGCATCCTCTTCGGACCGCCGCAGGACCCGCTCCGACTCCGGCTTGGCCAGCTGCTCACGCAGGTAGGCGGCCCGGTCGTCGACGGCCGGGGGTTTCTCCGGCTGGTTGCGAAGGAAGCGGGTCAGGAAGCCCGGTCCTTCGGCCACTTCGGGCTCCAGCGCAATGGAGCGCTCGTAGTCCGCCAGGGCCCCACGATAGTCTCCCATGCGGTCTTTCAGGATGCCGCGGTTCGCGTAGCTTACGCCCAGTGCAGTCCGCCTCGATTCGTCAACGCCGCCGGCCTTCTCCAGACGGATGGCCTCGTCATAGGCCGCAAGCGCGTCCTCGTAGTAGCGGTCTGCCTCATACCGCGACGCGTAGGCATCCGCCGTCCGGCCTTCATCGTCCAGGGCGTCGGCCCGGACGGCGCTGCGGGCGCCCAGCTGCATGAGCGCCTGGGCGCGCCCACGCAGGGCCGGTACCAGCCGGGGGTCCCGCTCGAGCATGGCGTCGTACTCGCGCAGGGCGGCCTCGTACTGCTCGTCTTCGAGGTAGCGGAAGGCGGCCTCCATGGGCATGCTCTCCAGACGTTGAGGGGTGAGAAGGCTGTCGTAGAGCATCCACAGCACCCAGGCCGCGGTCAGCACCACGGCGACGCGCACGAGGAGCCTGTAGCCGCCGTCATCCATGGAGCATGCCGAGCACCTGGAGGTTGAACAGCCAGGAGAATACCACCGCCACCAGGACTGCGACGAAGGCGGCGCGTCCGCGCTGGCCCTGGATCTCGGCGTCCGTGAGCTCGCGGCCCTGGCGGCGCTGGATCCGCCGCACGCTCAGTACCCAGATCATCTGCCTCACCGGGAAGAAGAGCATCAGGGCGAGCACGGCAACCGAGGAATAGAAATAGGCGCTCACCGGGGTTCGACTCGGAGGCTCGGCACTGTGGAGCTCACTTGGGCTGATGTCCGGATGTGATCCGCGTCGTCGGCACGCGGGCCGGCGCACGGGTGAAAGACGGGCTCGCGCCCGGCCCAGGCCACCTGTTCTGGCATTGAGTATAGAAAAAGGGGGAGGCCGTCTGCCTCCCCCTAAGGCTCACTCAGGGAAGGAAGGCCGGACGAGGCCAGGCCCCCGTCCGGCATTCCCGTGCGGACCGGCTCGAATCCCGGCTTGGGATCCCCCGGCAGGACAGGGCGTATTCCCTCGCCCCTCCATTCGGTGCCGGCCCAGGTGGCGGAGAGAGAACTGCGATCTCATGCCCCGCCGTGCCAACCGGACGCCCGGCGTCCGAAAACCCCTCTTTCGGCGTCACTCGCGATCCCTTCCGGGGCCGGCCTCCCGGGGCGGCCGAATCCAGCTCCCGGACCTGTCGGCTATGCGTTTCCGCCCCCGCCATCCATGGCGGGTCGTTCGCCGCGCTGCGTTGGTCCACCGGACCAACGGTCCGGACCGGTGCCTTCTCGCAAGCTGCAGCAGGCGTCCGTGCCGCGGCCTCGTCGCCTCCGTCTGACCCCGGCCCCGCCGTCCATGGCGGGTCGTTCGCCGCGCTGCGTTGGTCCACCGGACCAACGGTCGCGGCTCACCCCGGGCGTTCCACGTCGAGCTGGATGTCGCCGATGTCCTCCTGCAGGGCCTCGACCTCCTTCGTAGGCACCCGGGACATCTCCATCTTGTAGGCCAGGAACCACATCATGAAGACGCCCAGGGCCCACCAGAGCAGCTGCCAGGCCCAGATGGACGGGATGCCGAAGATCCAGGTGGCGGCGTCGTTCGGGTTGCCGAAGATGGTGTTGCCGATGACCGCGCCGGGGCCGATGCCGAAGAAGAACCACGCCAGGGTGATGATCCATGCGACCGGGATCAGCTTGCGCTTGCCGGCCGTGAGCGTGGCGTGCTCGCGCAGGAAGTTGTGGAAGGTCATTCGGTGCTCCATGTCCTGCCGGTTCTGGGTGACGGCGGAGACGATTACCGCCAGCCCCAGGTTGAACAGGATGCCCCAGCCCGCGGAGTGGATGGTCATGGGCCAGCGGCCCCAGGGCATGAATTGGGCCCCGATCTTCTCGGTCAGGGTCACGGCGATCAGCCCCGCGATCAGACCGATGATGATCCCCTGCCGGGTGAGGAAGGGCCACCAGCACACGGCGATCAGCGCGGGCCACATCTGGAACCCGTAGGCCACGGCCAGGCCACCGAGGAGCACCAGCGCGTCGGTTGCGTGGGTCGCCACCAGCAGGGCCGCCAGCACGATCACCAGCACCCCGATCCGCCCCCAGAGCTTCTGCTGCACGTGCGAGGCCTGGGGCAGGATGTAGCGCTTGATGATGTCGCGGGTCAGCATGCCGCCGGCGGTGGACATGTAGGCCGCTCCCGTGGACTGCATGGCGGCCAGGGCACACACCGAGAGCAGGCCCACCAGCCAGGGGGCCGCGTCGGAGAGCAGGTAGATGAGCTGGGGTACCAGCATGCCCTGCTTGCCCTCGGCCGCCATCAGGTCGTTGACACCGATCTTCTGCAGCCCCTCCTGCATGACCGGATTGACCAGGTCCGGGTTGGCTGCCATGAACGCCGCGTTGGCCCCGAGGAAGTGCGCACCGAGACCCTGCATGGCCGTGAACACCATGAGGATCAGCCCGATGCCGAACGACGAGGCCCATACCTGCTGGGGGGCGAACGGCTGCGGGCTCTTGTTCCCGAAGGCCCACATGGAGAAGGCAGGCGCCGACTGTATGCCCATCAGCGCGAACATGTAGGTCAGCACCATGATCCCGGTCCAGGCGCCGCCGACCGGCGCTGAGTCGGTGCCCAGGCCCGCGCCGAACTGGATGACGCCGGGAATGGCGATGTAGTGGCTGTAGCCGTCGGGAGTGCGCACCTGATCGAACGCCGCGAGCCCGCCCAGCAGCTCGGCCCAGGTTCTACCCTCCGGGAGATTGGCGTAAGCGATGATGCCGATTGCGATTATCCCCAGCGCGAGCAGCACCGCCTGGGCCGTGTCCACATAGGCCACGGCTCTGAGGCCGCCCGATGCGACGTAGATGATGACCACGGCCGAGAGGAGCCACATGCCGACGTCGACATTAAGCAGCCCGTCGGTGAGGACGTTGAAGAGAAAGCCGGAGGCCCGCAGCTGTATGCCCAGGTAGGGGACCGAGAAGATCAGGGCGACCAGCACCACGAGCATTCTCACGGTGTCCGACTTGAAGTAGTAGGACAACATCTCGCCGGGGGTGATGAACCCGAAGCGCTTGCCCAGCATCCACTGGCGCTTGAGAAAGATCACGCCCGTGAAGGGTATGGTGATCGCATAGAAAGAGGCGTAGGCGTACTGGAAACCGTCCCGGTAGAGCAGGCCGGGGTGGCCCATGAAGGTCCAGCCGGAGAACGAGGTCGCGGTTGCCGCCAGGATGAACACCCAGAGCGATATCTTCCGCCCTGCGACGAAGTAATCGCTGGCCGTCCTGGACGACAGTGCGCCTTTGATGCCCCAGAAGATGCAGTAGGACCAGTACAACGCAACGAACACGAAGAGCCAGACTACTTTCGCGTCCATGGGTTCGGACCCCCTTTGGTGAGCTCGTGATTTCGATACTGCTTTCTTATCCGTGCGAGCCGCCTGCTCCGGCCGCTGCCGTACCCGCCTGTCGGGTCACCCAACAGCGGCAAGCGAAAAGCATGCCGGATGGTATAGTCCTTTGTTGTCAGTGACTTGTCCGGGCTTGGGCGCGAGTGGGGTGTTACTCTTGTTACCCAAAGTAACGTCTGGTGTTACGGGAGGTAACGGCCGGTCGTGCGCCGGACCCCGCCGGGACGCCGACGGATCGCCGCTCCTCACCCCGCAGGCCTTTCCGGCGGTGCCGGACCCGGGGCGCCGGGCGATCGAGATTGGAAGACCCGAGGAATACGGCGTGCTCGAGTCTCTTGCGGTACTGCTGCTCTGCCAGCTGGCAGGTGAGCTGATGGTGGTCGTGCTGGGCTGGCCGGTCCCCGGGCCGGTGGTCGGCATGGCACTGTTGTTCCTGGGACTGGTGATCCGGGGAGGCGTCCCGCAGCCGTTGGCGGATACCGCCAACGGCCTTCTGGCGCAGCTGTCGCTGCTGTTCGTTCCGGCCGGTGTCGGAGTGATGACCCACCTGAGGCTGCTCGGCGACCAGTGGCTGCCGCTGACCGCGTCGCTGCTGGTCAGCACGCTGCTCACCATCGCGGTCACGGGCTGGCTCATGCAGCGCCTCAGCGGGGTCGGGGACGAGTGATGACCGACGGGGTCGCCGCGCTCTGGGTCTATCTCAGCGCCAGCCCGCTGCTGCACCTGACGCTGACGGTGTCGGTGTTCGTGCTGGCCCGCTGGCTGTACCGGAGGCTGGGGCGCAGGGCCTGGCTCAACCCGGTGCTGCTCACCGTGCTGGTGCTGGTGGCCGTGCTGACACTGACCGATGTCCCCTACGAGCACTACTTCCAGGGCGCGCAGTTCGTGCACTTTCTCCTCGGTCCGGCGACGGTGGCGCTGGCGGTGCCCTTGTACCGTCAGCTGGCGCTGCTCAGGCGCCACCCGTTGGCGTTGCTCGTGTCGTTGGTCAGCGGCTCGCTTACCGCGGTGCTGTCGGCGCTGGCCATCGCGAAGCTGGCCGGTGCCAGTACACAGGCGCTCGTCTCGATCGCGCCCAAGTCGGTGACCACCCCGGTGGCCATGGGCATCTCCGAGCGCCTCGGCGGCCTGCCCTCCCTGACCGCCGTGCTGGTGATCCTGACCGGCATCCTCGGCGCAGCCCTGGGACCCTGGCTGCTGGAGCGGCTGCGGGTACGCAGCCCCATGGCGCAGGGGCTGGCGATGGGTGTGGCCGCCCACGGCATCGGGACCGGCCGTGCGGTGCACATGGGTGAGGTGGCGGCGGCCTTCTCCGGTCTGGCCATGGGTCTCAACGGTCTGGCCACCACCGTTCTGCTGCCGGTGATCTGGGGCTGGCTGACGGGCTGAGCGGCCTGCCCGCTGCATTGCGTTGAGGGTCTTCCGGCAGACACGAGGCAGCGGGCGCAAGACGGGGACGAGACCGGCGGTGGCATGGTTGGCGCCGCAAGGGCTCGCCCCGGTCGATCCCGGGTCGCGGGCGGGGGCTTTCTCAACGCTTCGGGGTACGCGTGAGGCCGAGCCGCTGGCGGCGCTCCCAGAGGGTCTTGCGGCTGATCCCCAGCCGGCGGGCGAGCTCGGTCTCGGTCATGCGGTCCTGGTTCTCGGTCACGAAGCGCCGGAAGTAGTCCTCCAGGGACACGCCGGCGGGCGCTGCGGCCCCGGCGGCCGACTCCGACTCCGGGGGCTGGTCGATGGCCAGGAGCTCCGGCGTGATCTCCTCTCCGTCGCACAGTATGACGGCCCGCTCGATGGCGTTCTCCAGCTCGCGCACGTTGCCCGGCCAGGCATAAGCGGTGACGGCGTCGAGGGTCTCACGGGTGAGCTCGAGTCGGGGACGGTTGAGCCGTGTGCACGCCTTCTCCAGCAGGAACCTGGCCAGCTCGATCAGGTCGGCGCCGCGCTCGCGCAGCGGCGGCAGGGCGAGCTCGACCACCCGCAGCCGGAAGTAGAGGTCGCTTCGAAACAGGTTGTCCTGCACCAGCTGCTTGAGATCGCGGTGGGTGGCGGCGATCAGGCGCACGTCGACGCGGCGCGAGCGTTCCGAGCCCACCCGCCGTATTTCCCCGTCCTGCAGGACCCGCAGCAGCTGGGCCTGGGCGGCCAGCGGGAGCTCGCCGATCTCGTCGAGAAACAGGGTACCGCCGTCAGCGCTCTCCACCAGGCCGGCGCGCGGGCGGTCGGCACCGGTGAACGCCCCCTTCTCGTGTCCGAAGAGCTCGGACTCGATCAGCGTGTCGGGGATGGAGGCGCAGTTGACCGCGACGATGGGGGCGTCGGAGCGCGGGCTGTGCTCGTGGATGGCGCGTGCGACCAGCTCCTTGCCGGTGCCCGACTCGCCCAGGATGAGGACCGTGGAGTCAGTGGGCGCCACCTTGGCGATGCGCTCGAACACCTGTTGCATGGCGGCGCAGCGACCGACCATCCCCTCCACCGGATAGGCCCGGTCCACGTCGGACTTGAGCGCGTTCTTCTGGCGCTCCATGCGGTGCTGCTTGAGGGTGCGCTCGACCAGCAGCACCAGCTCCTCGTGGTCGAACGGCTTGGCGATGTAGTCCACCGCCCCGCGCTTGATGGACTCCACCGCCGAGCGCACGCTCGCGTAGCTGGTCATGATCAGCACCGGCACGTCCGGCGCGCGGTCCATGATCGCTGTGCCCGGCTCGCCGGGCAGGCGCAGGTCGGCGATGATCAGGTCGAAGCCCTGCAGGCCGCCTTGCCTCTCGGCCTGCTCCACCGACTCGGCCACGGTGACCCGGTAGCCCCTGCGCTCCAGCAGGCGGTGCAGGGCGCTGCGGATCACCGCCTCGTCTTCAATGATCAGTATCTTGCTCATGGACGGGTCGCTCGGGCGGCCTGGGCAGTGAGACCACGACGCGGGTTCCGCCGCCCGGGCGGGCCGCGATCTCGATGCTGCCGTGGTGCTCCTGGATGATCCGATGGGCCATGGGCAGTCCCAGGCCCGTGCCCTCCCCGGGCGCCTTGGTGGTGAAGAAGGGGTCGAAGACGGCGTCGCGAATGTTGTCCGGAATGCCTTCGCCCTGGTCGAGGACCTCGATCCGGACCCGGTCTCCGTCCTCCCAGGCGTATACGTCCACCCGGTCGCCGGGCCCGGAGGCGTCGCAGGCGTTGGTGAACAGGTTGACAAGGACCTGGGAGAGGCGCTGGCGGTCGCCCGCGACCCTGATCCCCTCCGGGCAGCTCAGCTCGCAGCTCACCTGCTTGCCCGCATGGGTCAGGCGCACCAGTCCGACGGCCTCCTCGATCACCGCCCTCAGTGCCAGCTCCTCGGGGGCGCGGCTCACCGCACCGCTGTGGCTGAAGCCCATGAGCGACTGCAGGATGCCCGAGATCCGCCGCGTCTGTGTCAGGATCTGGTCGCAGGCCTCGCGCACTCCGGGATCGGCGGACTCCTCCCGCAGGTTCTGGGTGAGCGAGGCGATTCCGGTCACCGGATTGCCGATCTCGTGGGCCACCCCGGCGGCGAGACGACCGATGGAGGCCAGGCGGTCGCTGTGCGCCAGCTCCGCCTCGAGGTTCTCAAGGCTGGTAAGGTCCTCCAGCAGGATGACCAGGCCCGCGCGCGATGCGGGCTCTTCGGGGCTCAGGTCCGGGTCCAGGGTGGTGGCCTTGTGCAGGTTGAACCAATGGGCGCGGCCGCCGAGCCTGACCTCGAGATGGTGGATGTAGCGGTCCTCGACGCGCGCGAAACCGGCCAGGGTCTGGCCCCAGGGCGCGCGCAGGTTCTGCAGCGGCCGTGCAGTCGCCTCCGATCCCCTCAGGCCCGTCATCCTCTCCATCGCCAGGTTCCAGATCAGCACGGTGTCATCGGGACCTGTCGCGCACACCCCGAGCGGCAGGTCGATCAGGATCTGCCGATGATAGCGCCGCAGGCTGTCCAGTGCCGCGCTCAGGCCCTGCAGGCGGGAGCGTGAGTCCTGCAGGCGCTCCTCGACGTAGCGCATGGAGTCGGCCAGTGCGGTCCTGGAGCGCTCGTCCAGAACCAGGCGGCGGTTGATGATCATATGGGCCATCTGCGGACCGATCAGACCCGAGAGGTTGCGCTCGATGCGCTCGCGCAGCCGGCGCAGCTCCGAGGGTCGGGTCTCCCCGGCGGACATGCCCAGGTCCTCCAGTGCCTGGCGCACCTCCTTCTCCGCCGTCTCCGCGCCCACGATGTCCGCGAGCGCAGCGGTGAACTCGGGCGTGGATCCCGCCGCCACCACACCCTTGAGCGGCGTGAAGGCCTCCGTGCAACAGGCCCGCGCCGCGTCTTCCTCCATGGCCGACTGGCGGGAGATCAGCGATACCAGGACGAACAGGGCGGTGTTGAACGCCAGCGACAGAAAGGTGGCGAACTGCCAATGGCCCAGACCCGTCGAGCTTCGAAGGGCGGACAGGTTCAGCTCAGTGTGGGCCAGCCCCGAGGCCTCCAGCAGCGGCAGCAGCAGGGTCAGCGTCCACAAGCCGATGCCGGCCAGCAGGCCGGCGATGAACCCGGCACGGTTGGCACGCCGCCAGTACAGGACGCCGACCACGCCGGGCACGAATTGGGCCACCGCCACGAAGGAGATCAGGCCCAGCTGGACCAGACCCT
Source organism: Chromatiales bacterium (assembly GCA_050050175.1). Lineage (GTDB taxonomy): Bacteria > Pseudomonadota > Gammaproteobacteria > Chromatiales > Chromatiaceae > CAVQCX01. The sequence continues at coordinate 21,548 of JASFUT010000001.1, read as the reverse complement.
CGTTGTGCTCGAGCAGTTCGTAGAAGCCGTAGCCCGCCATGATGATCATGGTGATGAGCAGCCTTCGGCCCCAGAGCAGCCAGCGGTAGAGATCCACGCGCGGGTCGGGATAGCTTGCGGGCAGCAGGAGGTGGTTGAGGCTCATGGCCGAGAGCGCCAGCGTGCTGACGATCACCATCGCGCTGGCCGCCGAGACCCCGCCCAGGAAGGCGACCACCGGCAGCCAGGCGGGACCCTGGTGCAGGGTGATGCCGAGCACGTAGTAGTCGGCGTCCATCTCCAGACCCAGCCGCGTCCCCGCCCAGAGGACCGGCGGGATGGCGAGGTTGAGCAGCAGCAGGAACAGGGGGAAGCCCCAGCTCGCCGCCCCGAGCGAGCCCGGCCCCGGGTTCTCGGTGAAGGTCATGTGGAACTGCCGGGGCAGCAGGAAGGCGGCGGCGAAGGCGAGAAACAGCAGTGTGCCCCAGGGCCCCTCCTGGACCGGTCGGTAGAGCGCATCCACCGCCTCCGGGTTCTCCGACAGCCATCGGCCCAGGTCGACCGGCCCGTCGAACACGCCGAACACCGCGAGCAGCCCGACGCTCAGCAGGGCCACCAGCTTCACCAGCGACTCGAAGGCGATGGCCACCACCAGCCCCCGATGCTTCTCGCGGGGGGAGATGTGCCGGGCCCCGAACAGGATGGCGAACAGGATCAGGATCGCGCAGAAGCCCAGGGCCAGGGCCTGCGGCGTCGCCTCCTGGGTGAGCACGCGCAGGGACTCGGTCACCGCCCGGATCTGCAGCGCGATGTACGGCAGCGAGCCCACCAGCATGAACAGGGTCACAAGGACCCCGGCGGTCTGGCTGCGGTAGCGGAACGCGAACAGGTCCGCGAGCGAGGTCAGCTGGTACTCGCGGGTGAGCCGCAGCAGGGGGCGCAGCAGCACGGGGCTCATCAGGAAGGCGATGGTCACCCCGAGATAGATGGTGAGGAACTGGAAGCCCTCGGACCGGGCGAATCCCACGCTGCCGTAGTAGCTCCAGGAGCTGGCGTAGACCCCGAGGGAGAGGACGTAGACCGCCGGGTGGCGTACCCAGCGCTCCGGCATCCACGACCGGTCCGTGGCGTAGGCGATGAGGAACAGCACCATCAGGTAGGCGATGCCCGCCCCGAACAGGACCGGAAGCTCGTGAGGCATCAGTCGCCGCGTCGGCGCTGCAGCCAGCCGCCGAGGCCGATGATCAGGGCCCAGAACAGGTAGGGCAGATACCAGGGCTTGCCTGGAGCGGCCCACCACTCGGTCATGGGGGAGGCGAACAACAGCAACGCGAACAGCCCCAGCAGGAGCACCACGTCGAGCTGCCGGTCGGTTGCGGGCGGACGCGCCATCCGATTGAGCGTATCAGCCGTTACCAAAGGTAACAACCGAAGGGGCCCGGCGGCGAAGCCGCCGCCAATGATCGGGTCCCCGGGTCGAAGGGAGGGTCATGTAGAGGGGAGACGGTAGACAGTCGGCAGGGACAACCGGGCGGGCGCTGGCTGATGGATTGGTGCGAGCGGCCGCCAGCCGCCAACGATGGGACCAACCAGCCCGCGGTTCGGGCAAGCGCAGCGTATCACGCCGGCAGCCTGAACCCCGCTCCCGGTCAGATATGATTAGGGGGAGGGCAAGGCCCGCCGGCGGCGGATCAGCAACAAGAACGGGGGAGGCGCGCATGAACCCTGAGAAGGTCGTCTTCGGTTTCTTCATCGTCCTCGCACTGACGCTGAATTTCGGGTTCTTCGTCGGCGAGATCGACGACCCGAATCACCATCACGTCTACGAGCTGTTCGCCGTGGTCGTCGTGAACCTGATCGCCACGGTGCTCAAGTTCGGAGACCGCACCCAGATGGGTGCCGTGCTGCTCGCCACCAGCCTGGTCGCCGTGCTTCAGCTGCTGGTGGCCGCCGTAATCTGGGCCGTCGCCGTGCACGTCACCGAGACCGGGCTCACGGCTTCGGTGATGGCGAGCATCGTGTCCCTCACGGGCGGGGCCATGCTGGCCAACGTGGTCTCCGTGGTCCTGCTTGTCATCGAGACGGTGATGCTCCGCCGCTGAGAGCGCCCCGGGGACATGGAGAACATCATCTTCATCGTCTTCCGGCGCATGCGTGCGCCGCTGCTCGCGCTCATCTGCAGCTACTCGCTGGCCGTGCTCGGCCTGATGCTGATTCCGGGGCGCGACGCCGCGGGCGAGCCCTGGCACATGAGCCTGTTCCATGCCCTCTACTTCGTCAGCTACATGGCGACCACCATCGGCTTCGGCGAGATACCCCACGAGTTCAGCGACGCCCAGCGCATGTGGGTCGTCTTCACCATCTACCTCACGGTCATCGTCTGGGTCTACTCCATCGGGACGCTGATCGCCCTGTTCCAGGACCAGACGTTCCAGCAGGCCGTCACCGAGCGCCGGTTCACACGGCGGATCCGGCGCATGACCGAGCGCTTCTACCTGGTCTGCGGCTACGGCGAGACCGGCAGCGCACTGGTCGAGGCACTGGCGGAGCGGGACCAGCACGCCGTGGTGGTGGAGATCGACCCCGATCGGGTGAGCTATCTGCAGCTTCAGAACGTGCGCCAGTACGTGCCGGCCCTGTGCGGCGACGCGGCCCGCCCCCTGCATCTGCTCGAGGCGGGCCTGAAGCACCCCCTGTGCGCGGGGGTGGCGGCGCTGACCAACCGCAACGAGGTGAATCTCAAGATCGCCATCACCGGCAAGCTGCTGAGCCCGGATGTGACGGTCATCTGCCGGGCCGATTCGCGCGACGTCGAGGCCAACATGGCCTCGTTCGGCACCGAGTACATCATCGACCCCTTCGATACCTTCGTGGGCCATCTGTCGGTCGCGCTGCAGGCGCCCTGCCTCCATCTGCTCCACGAATGGCTCACCGGCCGCAAGGGGGACGCGCTCAAGGAGCCCATCTACCCGCCCGGCGACGGACCCTGGCTGGTGTGCGGCTATGGGCGGTTCGGCAAGGCGGTGGTCGAGCGGCTCAACGCCCAGGGGATCGAGACCCTGGTGGTGGAGGCCACCCCGGAGAGGACCGGAACGCCGGAGGGGGGGTGCGTGGTCGGCCGCGGGACCGAGGCAGAGACCCTGAGGGAGGCGGAGATCGGCCGGGCGGTGGGCCTGGTGGCCGGCACGGACGACGACGCGAACAACCTCTCCATCGCGATGACCGCCAGGGCGCTGAATCCCGACCTCTTCGTCGTCGTGCGCCAGAATCTGCGCGAGAACGAAGCGATCGTCGAGGCCGTGCACGCGGACATGGTGATGCACCCTTCGATCATCATCGCCGACAAGATCCGGGTGCTGCTGGCCACCCCGCTGCTCTACGAGTTCGAGCAGCTGGCCGGCTACCAGCCCGATCCCTGGGCCTGCCAGCTGATCAGTCGGATCACGGCCCTGGTGAGCTCGAGCGTTCCGGAGATCTGGGAGATCACCCTCGACGAAGGGCATGCCTACGCGGTGCACGGCGCCCTCGTCGCGGGGCGGCGGGTGGTGCTGGGCGACCTGCTGGCCGACTCGCTGGAGCGCGAGAAGCCGCTCGTTGTCATTCCCCTGCTGCTGGTGCGCAGCGGCGAGCGGGTGCTGCTCCCCGAAGAGGACACCGTGCTGCGCCGGGGCGACCGCCTGCTGTTCTGCGGGCGGCCTCACGCCAGGGAGCGCATGGACTGGACCCTGCAGAACCGCAATGCGCTGGACTACATCCTGACGGGCGAGCACCGCCCCGAGGGGTTCATCTGGCGAGTGCTCGCGCCGGGCCGGCCTCGCGGCGATTCATAGTAGACTTGGAAATCACCCCTCGGCCTGCGAAGGAGGCGACTCATGCACCGCATCCTGCAGCACCTGCACCGGGATCACCTGCGACTCGCCCAGCTCCTCGACCTCATGGAGCATCAGCTCGACCTGTTCCATGCGGGCGACGAGCCGGAGCTCGATCTGCTGATCGACATGCTGGACTACCTGGAGAACTACGCGGACTGCGTGCATCACCGGGCGGAGGACCTTATCTTCGATGCGTTCGACGCCGAGCATCCCGGCCATCGGGCGGTGATCGAAGAGCTGGAGGCCCAGCATACCCGGCTCAGCGAGATGACCCGGACCTTCCGCCACGCGCTGGAGGGCATAGTTCAGGGGTCGGTACAGCGCCGGGACGAGGTGGAGCGGCTCGGGCGCGAGTACCTCGACCTCCAGCGGCGCCACATGGAGGCCGAGGAGCGGGATATCTTGCCGGTGCTCGAGGAGTCCGTCACCGACGAGCTGCTCGACTCACTGGAGTCGCAGCTGCCGTCGCCCGACGATCCCCTGTTCGACGACCGGGTCAAGGACCATTACCGGATGCTCTACCGGTATCTCGCGAAGTCCGGCGGCGGTAGTCAGGGTTAGGTCCGGCTTCAGCCCGACAGATCCCTCCGGTCCCTGACCCCCACACGAATCCGGTCTCGGCCGGGCAGCCTCGCGGCTGGCACGCTACGCGTTCCGTGCTAGATACTGTATGTAAGTACAGTATCAGGAGTCGCGGACCCCATGCCCAGCACCGCTCCGGGCTATGCCGAGCTGCATTGCCTGTCCAACTTCAGCTTTCTGACCGGCGCCTCCCATCCGCAGGAGCTGGTCCGCCGCGCCCACGAGCTGGGCTACGCGGCGCTGGCGCTGACCGACGAGTGCTCCCTGGCCGGTGTGGTGCGGGCCCACGTGGAGGCCCGGGACTGCGGTCTGGCCCTTATCCCGGGCAGCGATATCCGTCTGACCGACGGGCCCCGGCTGGTGGTGCTGGCCGCGGACCGGGAGGGCTACGGCGACCTCTCCGAGCTCATCACCCGCGGCCGGCGGCGGGCGGGGAAGGGCGCCTGCGAGCTGGCGCGCGCGGATCTGACCGCGGGCTTCGAAGGATGCCTGGCGCTGTGGCTGCCCTCCGGGGATCCGGACCCGGCCGACGGTGGCTGGCTGGCGGAGCGCTTTCCGGGCCGGGCCTGGATCGGCGTGGAGCTGCACCGCAGCGGCCGGGACCGGGCCTGGCTGGAGACCCTGAGCGGGCTTTCGGCGCAGTGCGGCTTGCCACTGGTCGCCTGCGGCGGGGCGCTGATGCACGAGCGCGGGCGCCGTGCCCTGCAGGACACGCTCACCGCCGTCCGCCTGGGAGTGCCCCTCGCCGAGGCCGGCCATGCCCTGCAGCCCAACGCCGAGCGTCACCTGCGCGGCAGGGCCGGGCTGGCCCGGCTCTATCCTTCGGAGCTGCTGGCCGAGACCCTGGAGGTGGCGCGGCGCTGCACCTTCTCCCTGGAGGAGCTGCGCTACGAGTACCCGGACGAGCTGGTGCCCCCGGGACGGGACCCCGGCGCCCGGCTGCGCGAGCTGACCGAGCAGGGGCTGCAACGGCGCTGGCCGGGGGGAGAGCCGGCGAAGGTGCGCCGCCTGGTCGAGCATGAGCTGTCGCTCATCGCCGAGCTGCGCTACGAGCCCTATTTCCTCACGGTCCACGACATCGTGCGCTTCGCCCGCAGCCGCGGCATCCTCTGCCAGGGCCGGGGCTCGGCGGCCAACTCGGCGGTCTGCTATGCGCTCGGCATCACCGAGGTGGACCCGGCGCGTATGGAGCTGCTGTTCGAGCGCTTCATCTCCCGGGAGCGCGACGAGCCGCCGGACATCGACGTGGACTTCGAGCACCAGCGCCGCGAGGAGGTGATCCAGTACGTGTACGCCAGGTACGGCCGGGACCGGGCGGCGCTGGCGGCCACGGTGATCAGCTATCGGCCCAAGAGCGCGGTGCGCGACGTGGGCAAGGCCCTCGGGCTCGACCTGGACCAGGTGGACCGGCTGGCCCACAACCTCACCTGGTGGGACGGCGGCACCATCGACCCCGAGCGGGTGCGCGAGGCGGGTCTGGATCCCGGCAACCCCCTGCTGCGTCGGGTGCTGGTCATGAGCCGGGAGATCCTGGGATTCCCGCGCCACCTGTCCCAGCACGTGGGGGGCTTCGTCATCTCCCGCGGGCCTCTCTCCCGGCTGGTGCCCATCGAGAACGCCGCGATGGCCGAGCGCACGGTGATCCAGTGGGACAAGGACGACCTGGAGGCCCTGGGGCTGCTCAAGGTGGACTGCCTGGCGCTCGGCATGCTCTCGGCCGTGCGCCGCGCCTTCGATCTGATCAATGCCTATCGCGGGTGGAGTGAAAGACCGAGCCGCAGAGACACAGAGGCGCAAATGGATTCGCGCTCAGCGAGCGCTCCTGCGGGGGGCGCGGGCACGGTAGGAGCGGCTGTCAGCCGCGAGCCCGGCGGACCCGGGCCCGGGACGGGTGCTTCGGGCCACGGAGGTTCGCGCTCAGCGAGCGCTCCTACGGGAGGCGCGGGCGCCGTAGGAGCGGCTGTCAGCCGCGAGCCCGGCGGACCCGGGCCCGGGACGGGTGCTTCGGGCCACGGAGGTTCGCGCTCAGCGAGCGCTCCTACGGGAGGCGCGGGCGCCGTAGGAGCGGCTGCCAGCCGCGAGCCCGGCGGACCCGGGCCCGGGACGGGTGCTTCGGGCCACGGAGGTTCGCGCTCAGCGAGCGCCCCTGCGGGAGGCGCGGGCACGGTAGGAGCGGCTGCCAGCCGCGAGCCCGATGGTCTCCAGCCCGGCAGCAAGAATCCGCCCGGCCCGGGCAACCCCCTGGGCCTGCACAACGTCCCCCCGGAGGATCCGGCCGTCTATGCGATGATCCGGCGCGCCGACACCCTGGGCGTGTTCCAGATCGAGTCCCGCGCCCAGATGGCTATGCTGCCGCGTCTGCGCCCCGAGCGCTTCTACGACCTGGTGATCGAGGTGGCCATCGTCCGTCCGGGACCTATCCAAGGGGACATGGTCCACCCCTATCTCAAGCGCCGCCAGGGGCTGGAGGAGGTGACCTATCCCTCGGAGGCGGTCCGGGAGGTGCTGGGCCGCACCCTCGGCGTGCCCATCTTCCAGGAGCAGGTGATCAAGGTCGCCATGGTGGCGGCGGGCTTCAGCCCCGGCGAGGCGGACCGGCTCCGGCGCTCCATCGCCGCCTGGCGCCGCCGGGGCACCCTGGAGCAGTTCGAGGACCGACTGATCCGGGGCATGACGGAGCGCGGCTACGACGAGGCCTTCGCCCGCCGGATCTATCAGCAGATCCTGGGCTTCGGGGAGTACGGCTTCCCCGAGTCCCACGCCGCCAGCTTCGCCCTGCTGGTCTACGTCTCCGCCTGGCTCAAGTGTCATGAGCCGGCGGCCTTCTTCGCCGCCCTGCTCAACAGCCAGCCCATGGGCTTCTACGCCCCCGCCCAGCTGGTGCAGGCGGCCCGGCGCGCCGGCGTGGAGGTCCTTGCGGTGGACGTGCACACGAGCGACGGAGACTGCACCCTGGAGCCGTCCCGCGCTGGGGCGGCGTCCCCGCCGGCGATGAGGCTGGGCCTGCTGATGGTCAAAGGCCTGTCCCGCGCCGGCGCCGCGCGGCTGCTGGCGGCCCGGGCGCAGCGGCGGTTCCGGGACGTGCAGGACCTGGCCCGGCGGGCACGTCTCGACCGGCGGGATCTGGAGTCGCTGGCCGCCGCCGACGCCCTGGCGGGGCTGGCCGGCGACCGCCACCGCGCCGCCTGGGAGGTCACGGGCGTTCAGACGCCGCTTCCGCTGTTCGACCTGCCGACGGACGCGGCGCCACCGGGGCGGCCCACCGATGCGGGGCAGGTGCCCGATCTGCCCGCGCCCACCGAAGGACAGGCGATTCTCGCCGACTACGCCAGCCTGGGGCTGACCCTGAGGCGCCATCCCCTGGCCTTGCTGCGGCGGCAGCTGAGCCGGCGCGGGCTGCTCTGCGCCCGGGACCTCGACGGGCTGCGCCACGGGGATCGGGTGCGCACCGGGGGGCTGGTGATCAACCGCCAGCGCCCGGCCTCCGCCAACAACGTCACCTTTGTGACTCTGGAGGACGAGACGGGGCAGATCAATCTGGTGATCTGGCGGCAGGTGGCGGATCGCCAGCGCCTGGTCATGCTCAACGCCCGTCTGCTTGGTGTGGTCGGGGATGTGCAGCGCGAGGGCGGCGTCCTGCACGTGGTGGCCAGACGGCTGCTGGACCACAGCGACCTGCTGGGCCGGCTTCCGACCCGCTCCCGGGACTTCCGGTGACAGCCCGGGGAGCCCGGCCCTCTGTGTCCGCCAGGCTTGTCATCGGGTCCCGGACCCTGAAGAATGTCCGTCGTATGCGCCAGAGCAGGCATTGGCGCCCGAAATCGGCGAAAATGGGCCCAGGCCGAGCACGAACGGCGCGCTGTCCGACCGTCCGCAAGCTGACATTCGACGACCTCTGCCAAAGAGACCGGGCGCTCTTACAGCCCCGGCCGCCCCACGCCGGGGCGCCGCAGATGGATACAACGACAACATCCCCAGGCAATGGAGGACTGAAACATGGCTCACATAGTAATTCTGGGTGCCGGCACCGGCGGCATGCCCTGCGCCTACGAGCTGCGCGAGGTGCTCGGCAAGGAGCACGAGATCACGATGGTGAACGAGCGCGACTACTTCCAGTTTGTGCCGTCCAATCCCTGGGTTGCCGTCGGCTGGCGCGACCGCAACAGCATCACCTTCCCCATCCGTCCGCACCTGGAGCGCAAGGGCATCGGCTTCGTCGATCAGCGCTGCGACAAGATCGACGCCGAGAACAGCACCATGACGCTGGCCAACGGCGAGACCCTCAAGTACGACTACCTGATCATCGCCACCGGCCCCCGGCTGGCCTTCGAGGAGGTCGACGGCGCCGGACCCGACAACCACACCCACTCGGTTTGCACCATCGATCACGCCGAGAAGGCCTACGACGATTACCAGCGGTTCCTCGAGGACCCGGGCCACGTGGTCATAGGCGCCATGCCCTTCGCGTCCTGCTTCGGACCTGCCTACGAGTACGCGTTCATTCTCGATTCGGACCTGCGCAAGCGCAAGATGCGCGACCGCGTGCCGATCACGTTCGTCACCTCGGAGCCCTACATCGGCCACCTGGGCCTGGGCGGGGTGGGCGACTCCAAGGGCATGCTCGAATCGGAGATGCGCAATCACCACATCCACTGGATCACCAACGCCAAGGTGACCAAGGTGGAGGGGGGCAGGATGCATGTCGAGCAGTACAACGATGACGGCGAGAAGGTCAAGGATCACGACCTGGAGTTCAAGTACTCGATGATGCTCCCGGCCTTCAAGGGCGTGGATTCGGTGGCCAACGTCGAGGGCCTGTGCAATCCCCGCGGCTTCGTGTTTACCGACGAGTACCAGCGCAATCCCAAGTACCCGAACATCTACTCCGCCGGGGTGTGTATCGCCATCCCCCCGGTGGAGGCCACTCCCGTTCCCACGGGCGCTCCGAAGACGGGGTACATGATCGAGTCCATGGTGACCGCGATCGTCCACAACATCGCCAATGAGCTCAAAGGCCAGGCCCCGGACACCAAGGCGACCTGGAACGCGATCTGCCTCGCGGACATGGGCGACACGGGGGCCGCCTTCGTCGCGCTGCCGCAGATTCCGCCGCGCAACGTGGCCTGGTTCAAGAAGGGCAAGTGGGTGCACATGGCCAAGATCGCCTTCGAGAAGTACTTCATTCGCAAGATGAAGAAGGGCACCTCCGAGCCGATCTACGAGAAGTACATCCTCAAGATGCTCGGCATCGGCAAGCTGAAGTAGCCGCTGCTGCCCGACGCGGGACCACAAGAGCGCCCGGCCTTCCGCCGGGCGTTCTCTGTTGGCGCGGCGCCGAACTCCCACAATTGCCCGGGTCCGGATGCAGCGCGGCGCGATTCGGGAGCCGCGACCGCGCCCGGGATTTCGTTATACTCCGTCATAATTTTGTAACAATAAGGCCGCGCCATCATGGGAGCCAAGACGGAGGAAGCGCCGGTTCTGGTGCCAGTCGACTTCTCTAAATACTCGGAGGCGGCTCTGCTCTATGCATGCCGGCTGGCCCGATGCACCAAGGCCCCGGTGCGCGTGCTGCACGTAGTCCATGACCCGGCGGACATGCCCGGCTATTACTCCCAGGCCTTCAAGAAGAAGCGCCTCGGGCGGATCGAGGACGTCGCCCGCGAAATGCTGGACGGGTTCCTCGCCGGGGTGGCAGCGAGCCACCCGAGTGTGAAGGCCCTGCAGGACCTGGAGCCTCTGCTCGTCCTCGGCCTGCCCACCACGCGCATCCTGGAGGTGGCGGAGAAGATGAAGGCCTCGGCCATCGTCATGGGCAGCAAGGGCAGCACCGGCCTCAAGCACCTGATGCTGGGCTCGGTCTCCGAGCATGTCGTGCGTCTCAGCCCCATCCCCGTGACTGTGGTCAAGGCGGTGAAGGGGTGATGCACGTCCGCGGGCAACCGCACACCCGGCGGGGGCGCGGGCCCGCCCTGCCGGCGGCCCGGCTTGCCCCGCTCGGCGCTGCGGCTGCGTTGGCGGGCGGTCTGCCGGTCCTGGCCGCCGCGGCCGGCGGGGTCGCCGTCGACGGGATGAGCTGGGGCACCATGGGCATGTCGCTGTTCGGCGGGCTCGCGCTCTTCCTCTTCGGCATGGAGCAGATGGCCGACGCCCTCAAGGCGGTGGCCGGCGAGCGCATGCGCGACATCCTGGCCCGCCTGACCACCAACCGGTTTACCGGCGCCATATCCGGGGCCATCGTCACAGGGATCATCCAGTCCTCCTCCGTCACCACGGTCCTGTTGGTGGGATTCATTACCGCCGGGTTGATGTCATTCTCCCAGTCCATCGGCGTGATCATGGGCGCGAACATAGGCTCCACGTTCACCGCCCAGCTGATCGCGTTCAAGGTCACCAAGGCCGCGCTCCTGATGATCGGGGCCGGCTTCTCCATGCTGTTCGTCTCCCGGCAGGAGCGCATCCGCCACTACGGCGCCATCCTGATGGGCATGGGCATGATCTTCTTCGGCATGAGCGTCATGAGCGACGCGATGGATCCCCTGCGCTCTTATCCGCCTTTCCTCGACGTCATGGTGCATCTCGAGAATCCCCTGCTGGCCATCCTGGTGGCTGCCGGCTTCACCGCGCTCATCCAGTCCTCGGCGGCCACTACGGGCATCGTCATCGTCATGGCGAGCCAGGGGTTCGTCACCCTGCCGGCCGGCATCGCCCTGGCGTTCGGCGCCAACATCGGCACCTGCGTGACCGCCATGCTGGCGGCCATCGGCAAGCCGCGGGAGGCGGTCCGGGCGGCCATCGTGCACGTGCTCTTCAACGTGGCCGGCGTGGTCATCTGGGTGGGCCTGATCGACCAGCTGGCCCAGTTCGTGCGCTGGATATCCCCCGCCTATCCCGAGCTCAGCGGCATGGATCGCATCGCCGCGGCCGCACCGCGGCAGATCGCCAACGCCCACACGATCTTCAACGTCGCAAACACCCTCATCTTCATAGGGCTTACGAGCCAGCTGGCGCGTCTGGTGGAGTGGCTGGTGCCGGACCGCCCTCTGGACGAGGAGGGAATGGTGGTGCGGCCCAGGTACCTGGACGCCGAGCTTCTGTCCACGCCTTCCCTGGCCCTGGACCGCGTTCGTCTCGAGGTGGAGCACATGGGCGAGCGGATCGACGAGATGCTCAGGCTGATCCTCCCGGCGATCTTCAGCGGCACCCGCACGGAGCTTCGCCGGATCGCGCGCATGGACGACGAGGTCGACACGCTGCACGCGCACACCATCGAGTACCTGGGCAAGGTCAGCAAGCAGGCGCTCACCGAGATCCAGACCCAGCGGCTCATCCGGCTCATGGAGGTGGTCAACGACCTCGAGAACATCGGGGACGTCATCGAGACCAACCTGGTGGTGCTGGGCGAGGAACGGCTGGATCATGGCATCCGCATCAGCCAGGGCACGCGGGACGTCCTGCGCCGGTTCCACGAGCAGGTGATCGAGAGCGTCCACGCCGCCGTCCATTCCGTGGCCCAGAACGACGAGGAGCAGGCGAGAGCGGTGATCGCCATGAAACGAACCATCGGCGAGCTCACCGACTCCGCCTCGCTCCACCAGGCCAAGCGCCTGGTGGCCGAAGAGCCCAACCGGGTGGCCGCCTATACCCTGGAGATCGACATCATCGAGCGCTTCAGGCGGATCTACTATTTCGCCAAGCGCATGGCCAAATCCGTGGTGGCCGAGGAGGCGGAAGAGGAGGTCCCCGCGGCCTGAGGGTCCCCCGGTGGTCTGCCGCGGGCCCGCCGCATCGGGTATGATGTGGGGCCCTCTGGGCAACCCGGTCGGCCCCAATGTCGGCAACCCCCATCCAGCGTCATTCCACCGTCGGCGTGGGCGTCGGCGGCGTCCGGGTCGGCGGCGGCGCGCCCGTGGTCGTGCAATCCATGACCAACACCGATACCGCGGACGCGACCGCCACCGTGCGTCAGGTGGCAGACCTGGCCCGCGCCGGCTCCGAGCTGGTGCGCATCACGGTGAACAACGACGATGCGGCCCGCGCCGTGCCCGCCATCCGCGAGGCCCTGGACCGCCAGGGCGTGGGCGTGCCGCTGGTGGGCGACTTCCACTACAACGGGCATCGGCTGCTCACCCGCTATCCCGGGTGCGCCGAGGCGCTGGCCAAATACCGGATCAATCCCGGCAACGTGGGCCGCGGCGACAAGAAGGACGCCCAGTTCGCCGCCATGATCGAGACCGCCTGCCGCTTCGGCAAGCCCGTGCGCATCGGCGTCAACTGGGGCAGCCTGGACGCGGAGCTGGTGGCGCGTATGATGGACGAGAACGCCCGCGCACCCGAGCCGAGGGACGCGGACGAGATGACCCGCGAGATCATGGTCGCCTCGGCCCTGGACAGCGCCCGCCGCGCCGAGGAGCTGGGGCTTGGGCGGGACCGCATCATCCTCTCCTGCAAGATGAGCGGCGTCCAGGACCTGATCGGGGTCTACCGGATGCTGGCCGGGCGTTGCGACTACGCCCTGCACCTGGGCCTCACCGAGGCCGGCATGGGCTCCAAGGGCATAGTCGCGTCCACCGCGGCGCTCGCGGTGCTGCTCCAGGAGGGCATAGGCGACACCATCCGCATCTCCCTGACGCCCGAGCCCGGCGGCGACCGCACCCGGGAGGTGCTGGTCGCCCAGGAGATCCTTCAGTCGATGGGTCTGCGCTCCTTCGCGCCCGTGGTCGTGGCCTGCCCGGGCTGCGGTCGCACCACCAGCACCTACTTCCAGCAGCTCGCCCAGGATATCCAGGCATACATGCGCGGTCGCATGCCCCTCTGGCAGCGCGAGTACCCCGGCGTGGAGGAGATGACCGTGGCCGTGATGGGCTGCGTGGTCAACGGTCCCGGCGAGAGCAGGCACGCCAACCTCGGAATCAGCCTGCCGGGCAGTGGGGAGCGCCCCGCCGCCCCGGTCTACGTCGACGGTGAGAAGACCGTCACCCTCAAGGGCGATCACATCGCCGAGGAGTTCAAGCAGATCCTCGACGACTACGTCCGGGCCCACTACGGCGCCTGAGGCGCTTGCGGGCATCCGCCGGCATCGTCCTGCCGAGTCGCGTTTCGTCAAGACCCGCGCCCGCCGCGCCCGATCGTCTCGCTCCCTGGCTCCGGTCCACCCACGCAAGCAGCGCGCCCCGGTCCGGCTGCCCGAGGCGATTCCCACACCGATATCGCTGCTATCACCTTGCATCCGCCCGGTCCGCCGCCATCTATCCTGTTCGTGGCGGCCGTCGCCCTGCCTGGACGCATCGAGGTGCGGGGTCCCGCCATGCACCAACACAAGAGACCTTTAGGAGGGGATATGAATACAAGAGCCATCACTGTCGCCGCCCTGAGCCTCGCGCTGAGCGCGCCGCTGGCCGCCCAGGCTGCAGACGCGCCGGTCACGGTCGACCTCAAGCGGCTGTCCATGCCCATGGCCCAGCGGATCGCCCAGGGGGCGGTGGCGGCCTGCACTGAGAAGGGTATCCAGATCGGTGTCACCGTCGTCGACCGGGAGGGCAATGTCCAGGTCACCCTGCGCGACACCATCGCCGCGCCCATCACCGCGTCTATCAGCCGCATGAAGGCGTACACGGCCGCGAACTTCAACGCTGCCACGTCCGCACTCGCCGATATGGCGGACGGCCCCATCGGGCGCGTCGACGGCCTGGTCATGGCGCCAGGCGGCGTGCCCATCGAAGTGGGTGGCTCCCTGGTGGGCGGCGTCGGGGTGAGCGGCGCGCCCGACGGAGCGGTCGACGAGGAGTGTGCCCAGGCCGGGGTCGACGCCGTCCGCATGGACCTCGAGATGGCCATGTGACCCACCGCCGGGGCGGACGGATCCAGGGGGCCGCTGCGCCCCCTCTTCGGTTCCCGGACCGGCGGGACGACGACGGCATGCGCGCCCGGCCTTAACGCGTCTCGTCAAGCCCCCTATACTGAAGGCTCGCCCATGGCTCGGCATGCCCGCATCCCGATGGGCGATCCACCAGAGGGGGTCGCGTCCATGTCCAGACTGGCGGTGGTCCAGAAAGCCCCCGTGCTCCTCGATCGCGAGAAGACGGTCGCCCTGGCCGTGCGGGCCGTCGAGGATGCCGTCGAAGGGGGCGCAGAGCTGGTCGTCTTTCCCGAGGCGTTCGTGGCCGGCTATCCGGCGTGGATCTGGCGCCTGAAACCGGGCGGCGACATGGCGTTGTCGGAGGCCCTGCACGCGCGCCTGCTCTCCAGCGCGGTGGATCTGAGCGGCCCGGCCCTGGACCCCCTCCGCGAGGCCGCATCGAGGCACGGGGTCACGATCGTATGCGGCATGAACGAGCGCGACTCGATCCTCAGCCGCGGCACGCTCTACAACACCATGGTGGTCATAGGCACGGACGGACGGCAGCACAACCGGCACAGGAAGCTGATGCCTACCAATCCCGAGCGCATGGTATGGGGATTCGGCGATGCCAGCGGCCTGAGGGTGGTCGACACCCCCTGCGGGCGGATCGGCACCCTCATCTGCTGGGAGAGCTACATGCCGCTGGCCCGCTACGCCCTGTACGCGCAGGGCGTGGACGTCTACATCGCGCCCACCTATGACAGCGGCGACCCATGGATCGGCACGCTGCAGCACATCGCGCGGGAAGGGGGCTGCTGGGTCGTCGGCAGCGGCAATCTACTGCGGGCGCAGGACATTCCCGACGGGCTTCCCGACAGGGAGCGCCTGTACCCGGATCCCGACGAGTGGATCAATCCCGGGGACTCGGTCGTCATCGCCCCGGGCGGCGGGATCCAGGCCGGACCCATGCATCGGGAGGAAGGCCTCCTCTACGCCGATGTCGATCCGGACCGCGCGGGCGTCGCCAGGCGAAGCCTGGACGTGGCCGGTCACTATGCCCGCCCGGACATCTTCGAGCTGAGGGTCAACACACGGACCCTGTCGCCCATCCGTTTCCAGGGGCGAGACGAAGAGGGCCCAGGCCTGTAGCAGGATGTTGGAGAGGGATTTCCGTATCCTTTTTCAACACGGAAGCCGAAGAACGCGAGTTCCGGCTTCCCTCATTTTCAATCGCTTACCACGATAGAAGAGGGCGGCACCTCCCTGTCCGGCGCTCGGGCTGCCGGAGAACCGGCGCTCTTCAACAGCCTGTCAGGGGTGGTGCTCGCCAAGCGACGGCCGCGGCGAATCGCCGGGTCAAGGGCGGCCCCCTCCGCCAGGGCGTCCATCGGGGCCAGCACTCGGACCGGATCGCAGCGGGCTGAGCCCGAGCACCGAGGAGAACGCCTGCACCATGGACTTCGGGCCCTTCAGGAGACTGCCGCCGGGTCGGACGGCGGTGTCCCGGCGAAGCAGGTTCTCCCGGCGCCTGAGCACCACCCGCCGCCAGCGACGCACGGGTTCGGCCACGTCTGCCGGCGCGAAGTGCAGCACGGTCCGCCTCGCCGGTATGGCACGGACGTCGATCCGCCGGCGGATGTCCCACATGAGCAGACCGGGGTTCAGGTCCTCCGGCTCGAGCCGGCCCCCTGCCCGGCGCCTGCCCCGGACGCCCAGCACCTCGATCGCCGGCCGCAGATCCCTTGCGGCCCGGGTGAGCAGGTACTCACTCCAAGCTGATTCCCCGTCGTCGCGCCGCTCCACCACGCCGGCCTGCTCCGGGGCCTTCAGGCGCTGGACAGCAGGGCCGGCGGGATCGCGGGTACGCCTGGCGGAGCTCGCCGAAGTGCGTGCTGCCGTAGACCGGCACGCACATGATCAACGGGCCCATCCGGCGCTCGCAAAGGATCTCCGCCGCCTTGGCGACGGGGCCGAACGGTCCGTAGACCCCTGTCATGCTCCCACCCGGGCGGTTGCACGGGCTTGAAGCACCGGGGTTTTCGGGCTGGATCCTGCCGGGAGTGCAGGCGTCCGGGCGAGCCGGGTCCGGACGCCCATCCGGACGATTCGCTCAGGGGTAGAGGGTGATCACGCTCTTCCGGGTCCAGGACTCGCTCGCCTCCGCGGGCTCCACCCGGTCGCGCCCGCCCTGCTTGGCCCGGTAGAGCTGGGCGTCGGCCCGCTCCAGAAGGCGCTCCATGTCCTCGTGCTTGCGGTAGGTGGCGACGCCCACGCTGATGGTCACCGGCCGCTCGGTCCCGGGAACGCGCACGCGCTCTCTGATGTCGCGGCGCAGCTGGTCGCCGATGCGCCAGGCATCTCTGCGGTTGCAGTCCGAGAGCAGGATGATGAACTCGTCGCCGCCCCAGCGCGAAATGACGTCGGTCTTGCGCAGCTTCGTGCGCGCAACGAGAGCAAGGTCGCGGATCACCCGGTCGCCGACCAGGTGCCCGTACCGGTCGTTGACGTCCTTGAACTCGTCGATGTCGAACAGCACCAGCGACAGGGGCTCCTCGTGGCGGGTGGTGGCGTTGACGGCCTGCTCGAACAGGGCCTCGAAGAACTCGCGGTTGAACAGCCCCGTCAGCTTGTCGGTGCGTGCCATCTGCTCCAGGCGGCGCTGGAAGCGGTTGACGGTATAGCCGCTGATCACCAGCACCAGCAGGGTGATCGCCATGCTGATGCCCAGGTTCAGGTAGAACGCCCCACGCAGCTCCGCCAGCGCCTCTTGCTCGGGCTGCTCCACCAGCAGGTACCAGTCGAGCTCCGGGATGTAGCGGAAGCGCAGATACACCTTGTCCCCGTTCCGAGAGTAGGTGAGGGAGCCGCGCTCGCCGCTGAGGACCTGGTCCGCCACCACCGCGATGCCGGGCTGATCGCGAATGCTCATCCGGTCGATGAAGCGGTCGTTCTCGTGGCTCTTGATCATCCCCTCGCGATCCACGAAGTAGATGTCGCGGTCGTAGCGCTCCTTGTAGTGCTGGATCAGCTCCGAGACCGCGACCGCGTCCAGCCCGAGGCCGGTCACACCCATGAACTTGCCGTCGTAATCGTAGATCTTGTGATTGACGAATATGGTCAGCCGCCAGTTGGCTGCCTCGTTGCGGTCGATGTCCACCCGGTAATTGCCGGGATGATCTTTCATGGTGAAGAACCACCGGTCTTTCTCGGCCTCGGGTGAGACCTGCTTGAGGATCCCCGCGAAGTGGTAGTAGTTCTTCGTCAGGTCCGAGACCACGAAGGTGGAGAACACGTCGTACTTGCGCTGGATCTCCTTCAGGTACTTGGTGACGGGGGCCGGGTCCCCTTCTCCGGAGAGCATCCAGTCCTTAAGGAAGGTGTCGTTCGCCATGAGCGACGAGATGTAGATGGGGCGCAGCAGGCTCGCCTGGATCTCCGAGTAGATGTTGTTGCTGGTCAGGGGGAGCTCGTTCTTGATCAGCGTCTCCCGGACCGAGTCGCTGGAGACCTGCAGATTGGCGAAGTTCACGCCGAGGAAGCCCGCGACCAGGATCAGCCCCAGGCTGGCCAGCAGCTTGTCGCGGGTCGTCAGGATGTACATGACCGTCCTCGTCGGCTCGTCGCCCGGCTTGGGCGGAAACGCCATTGCGCGCGGCGCAAATCCCCTTCTAATGCAGGGGACAGCACAGGACAGGTCGGGTCAATCCGTAATTCCCGTACAGAGCACGGGCCGCTGGGGCTGTCGGTGGGGGATGGCGCGGGTGCGGGTCCGCCGCCCGACGGTCCCGATCGGGGCAGACGCGGGGCCTCCGGCGCGCTGCCCTGCGCGAGAGCCCCGGCCCCCGGGCTCAGGTCTGCTCGGCCTTCCGATTGCGAATCCATGGGGGGGCGTCTCGCGACACCTCCTGGGCGCTGCGGATCAGCCAGGCCAGGGCGGCGGGGCCCTCGACGTCGATCCAGGTACCGGTCCCGCAGTCCCGGTATTGAATTCGTTGGGTCTGCGCGCACTCACGGAACATCACACCCGCCCTGGTCGACACCTTCCACTTCGGCTCCTGCCTCGGTCCAAGCTTGCTGATTCGAAACATCCCCAGCCTCCGAGCGACGACAAGTAAACGGCTCCCCCACGTACAGAACAACCTGACGCAGATCGCGAACAATCACCCGGGCCGCCCAGCCTCCATGGGCCAGCCTTGGCGCCCCGGGCGTCCCCGGCCTGTCGGGCGCCGCCGGCCGGTCCCCTCGACCCGGAAGGGAAGAGGGCGATCGGGCGACCCGAGGAAGACTCTGCACGACCTTTCTCGCGATCGCAACCGGCGGAACAGGGCAGGGCGGTGCAGGCGCCTCTTCTCCGCCTCCGGACACTGCCGCAACGCCGCCTCGCCCCCGGACGGAGAGAGGATCGGGGGTGAGGGAGGTGCTGCGGACGAGCCGGTGCTGAGCCGGCCGCCGCTGAGCCTGCTTGACAGGGTTGGCCGTCGTGGGCGCAGTCATGCCTCGGGCCGGCAGCCCCCGGCAACCGCCCCGTCCGGGACGCCGGTGCCGCGCTCAGTCCACCGGCCTGACCGCCAGGTACGGAAACACCGGCTTCCCTCCCGCCGGGACCGCAGAGGGCGCCCGATGATCGACCGCCGGCAGGGAGCGCAGGTAGGCGACGACGGCCAGGGCGTCCTCGCCGGTCAGGTGGGCGTAGCTGGGCCAGGGCATGGCGGGCGAGAGCAAGCGTCCGTCGGGTCGGTGGCCGGAGGTGAAGGCCGCAATGATCTCCTCGTCCGACCAGCGGCCGAGTCCGGTTTCCGGATCCGGCGTCAGGTTGGGCGGATAGACCACGCCCTGCGGGCCGCCAAGGCCGACCTCCGACCCGGCCAGGTAGCGATCGGCGTCGGGCCGGCCGAGGAGCGCGCCGTCCGTATGGCAGCCGGTGCAGTCCATGATGGCCACCAGATACCGGCCGCGCTCTATGCCCTGCATGCCGTCGTCGGCCCCTGCGGTCCCCGCCCCCGACGCACAGACCATCGCCGCCATCGCGGCGAGCGTTCG
Organism: Chromatiales bacterium; assembly: GCA_050050175.1. GTDB lineage: Bacteria > Pseudomonadota > Gammaproteobacteria > Chromatiales > Chromatiaceae > CAVQCX01. The sequence goes on along the minus strand of JASFUT010000001.1, from coordinate 2,234 downwards.
CGAGCATGAATTACCGGACATGGGAATGGGGCCTCCTGGACCCCGGAAGAAGGTGAGATCCCGGCAGTACCCCTGCCGCGGGGAGCCCGATAGTGCGCTCGGTCCGGACGGCCGTCAATTACCCGGCCAGTCGGGGCGCGCGAACGGTGCCGGGCCTCGCCGGTGTGCCGACCCTGGGCCGGCTTTGCCGGGACCAGTCCCCGAAGCCGGACGTGTGCTGCTGTTCGTCGGCCCGAGGATACACTCCGACGCGCCGCGATGACCCGCTCCCGATCCATCCCGGTCATGTCGGGGGCGTAGCGCCGGGTAGGGCGGGGCTGTTCCGGTCGTGACCCTCCGGCGGCCCTCCACGGGGCGGGCCTCGGCCGTGTCACTCTCGAGGCGGTCCACGGCGGCGTTTATGGTGTCGAACCCGGCCGGGAAGAGGGGCACTGTCGTGCGGACTCCCGTTGCCGGGGCACCGCCGGGTGGATGTCCGGGCTCAGAGGCCTCGCTCGAAGCTGCCCCCGTCGTGCGTGTGCAGGACCGATGGCGTCCGGGCCGGCTCGGGGCGCCGTGCCGTCGCCGTGCCGCCGTCGAGGACGCGCTTTGCGCCGCGGCGCTCCGGCTCGACCGCCGGCGTGGCGATGCGCTCGGTAAGCGCCAGGAGCATCGCCGCGAAGACACCGCCGACCACCGCCCATCCGGGTCCGGCGAGGACAAGCAGGGCAAGGGCGCCCGCGGCCAGGGCGAGCGGCCCCAGAGAGGGCGCGCGGTGGAGTGACTGGGCCTGGTCGATGTGCTCGCAATGCTGCATGGTGAGGCCTCCCCGCCGGGAAGGCGGTGTTGGTCCAAGTACCTGTAAGACAGCATACGGCGGGCCACGTGAAGCCAGCGGGAAGGGGGCGTCAAGCGAGCGTTAAATCGGCGGCCTCCGTCCGGTGAAGCGCAGCTCGGCCCGGGTCCCCCCGGATGCAGTGGGGACCAGGTCGATCGACCATCCGTAGCGCTCGCAGATGCGGCGCACCAGAGACAGCCCCAGCCCTGCGCCCGAGCTTCGGGCGCCCCGATAGTAGGGCCGGAAGACCCGCTCACGGTCCTCCGGGGCGATTCCGGGCCCGTTGTCTTCGATGCTTACGCAGCAGGCGTCCAGCCGTACAATGATCCGCCCCCGATCGGTGTAGGCGAAGGCATTGCGCAGCAGGTTGCCCAGCACCACCGCCAGAAGAGGGCGCTCCGCCGCGACCACCGGGGAGGCCGCGAGCTCCAGCTCCACTTGCACCGGCTTGCCCCGGAACAGCTCGCGCTGCTTGGCGAGGACGTCTTCCATCACCTGGGCGACGTCGCACGGCTCGGCGCTGGCTGTGCCTTGGTCCTGCTCCCGGGCGAGGGCGAGGAGCGCGTCGGTGATCTCCTGCATCTCGCGCATGGCGCGGGCGATCCGCCCGACACGCTCGCGCGCGGCCTCGGGCAGAGCGTCGTCGGAGAGAAGAATCTGGACCGCCCCGCTGCTCACCGCGAGCGGGGTGCGCAGCTCATGGCTGATGTCGCCCGTGAACAGCCGCTCGCGCTGGATGAACGCGCGCAGCCGCTCCAGATAGATGTCGAAGTCGTGGGCGAGCTCGCGCACCTCGTCCCACTCGAATTCCGATTCCAGGGAGTCCGGGGCGTCTTCCGGGCGCAGGCCCGCCACCCGCTTGACCAGATCCGTAACCGGGGCGGTCATGCGCCGCGCCAGCCAGCTTCCCGCCACCGCAGAGAGTCCGACCATCAGCACGGCGGCGCCCACGAGAAGGGCGAGAAAGGTGCGCTCGCGCTCGATCAGCCGACTCTCATTGTAGAGCACGACGAACCGCTGGCGCTCGACCGGCCTGACCGCGGCGCGGTAGACGGTGTCGCCGAGCACCACCCGGTGGCGCCCCGGCTCAAGGTCGAGGAGGGGGCGGGGCACGCTGCGGGTTCCGCCGTCCGGGGCGATCACATAGGCGCGGATCGTGGCGGTCGCCTCCGGCAGGGAGTGCGGGTTGCGCGAACGCCGGGCGATGTAGTCCTCCAGCTCCGCGGTCAGCGTCTCGTCGATCAGGCGCTGCTCCAGGTCCTGAAAGACCAGATAGATACCGGCGGCCAGAGCCAGGCTGACCGCCCCGCCGAAGAGGGCGAAGGCGACGGAGACGCGCACCCGCAGGCTGTGTCTAACGGGCATCCGGCTCGGCGAGCTGGTAGCCGATGCCGCGCACCGTGTGCAGCAGCGGCGG